>CAMLRJ010000259.1 GCA_946482345.1 uncultured Cellvibrio sp. | reverse complement strand
CTGCTGCACATGTACGTGCTGCCTGAGTCGGATTATCAGGACCTTTTGATTGACCACCAAACGGACGTTGATAAATACGGCCAGTTTCAGTACGTGAGAAAGGTAAACCCATATGCTCCAATTCAAATACGGCTTCAGGGCCGACTGAACACATATATTCAATAGCGTCCTGATCACCAATGTAATCAGAGCCTTTTACTGTGTCATACATGTGCCAACGCCAATCATCATTTGGGTCAGCACTGGCAATCGCACAGGTAATACCGCCTTGTGCAGATACAGTGTGCGAGCGCGTTGGAAACACTTTGGTGATTACTGCGGTTTTGTAACCGGATTGTGCCAACTGCAATGCAGCGCGCATACCCGCACCGCCACCACCGACCACAATACCGTCAAACGAAATAGTGCGCATATTAGCCATTACTGAATACCCCAGATGATTTCAACACCCCAGACCAAATAGGTAACTGCAACCATCCCTAAAACAAGCTGAGCAAAGACACGTAAGAAAGTTGCTTTATTGCCAAGCATGCGTACAGTCAAATAATCAGTGAGCACTGCCCATAAACCAATCCACGCATGTGAAATAAAAGACAAGAGAGTGACCAGCGTGAACACTCTCATCCACAATTGGCTGTATAAAGATTTCCACTGTTCGAAAGTTAAATCAGGATGTAATAAAAGATAAGTGACTATGAAGATGGTGTAAGCCGCCATGACGACGCCACCAACACGTTGAATCAGCCAATCATAAAGACCGCTGCGCCCAAAACTGGTTACTGAAGTTACCATACCCAAACCCCCGCTAAAACAATCAATACTATGGCGATAGCAAGCGCAATTTTTGCACCCCTTTGACCACCTTTCAGTGTTTCACCAATGCCCAAATCCATAATCAAATGACGCAAACCCATCACTGTGTGGTAGGACAACAAAGCAAGTATTCCAAACAACACAATATGGCAAACAGGATGACTGCCCAGCGTTTTTACCGCGGCAAAACTTTCAGCGGATTCAAGGCTTGCCTGCAACATCCACATAAGTGCTGCAACACCACCAAAGAGAAGAATGCCGGTGACGCGATGAGTAATAGAAACAAGAGCAGTGATAGGAAGTTTAATGGTAGAAAAATCGAGGTTGACGGGTCTTTTTTTGTTCACGGTTTTATTCACCTTATGCCTTTTGGGCCGGTTAAACACATGTGCACTCGCAACAAAACAAAGAGCATTTTCTGCTTTTTGACGGTGCACCCTGCAAAACGCGCTGCATTATAGAGAGTGAGGTTTGGAAACACAAACAAAAAACCCCACGCAAATGACACATATATCTCTATTAATAGATGCGTTTCAAATTAACGATTTTTTTACACAAGATACTGATTTCATTGAAATAAAGATCATCATTTTGCCCTGATTAAGAACACAAAGGCGCATTTCGCACCAGAGAGAGGCAAACTTCGAAAATAAAGCAGAGATTTGGCGATCTGGCAAATTGGAGATTGTTATTCATATAAGTTTTTATGATTTCAATCCGGCAAAAACTTTCGACATGGTTAACAACTTGTCTATAATGCCGCTCCGAAAATTGATAATCCCATGTAAAACCTAGTAAGCACAGGAGTCAGTAATGACTGACAAGAAAGCACATCTCACGATTGATGGTATTGATACCAAGATTGAATGTCCCGTTTTATCCAGCACCATAGGCCCTGACGTTATAGACGTGACAGGAATTACCAAAAACGGATTTTTCACTTTCGACCCCGGCTTTATGTCCACCGCTTCATGCGAATCCAAAATTACTTATATAGATGGTGACGAGGGCGTTCTACTTCACCGCGGTTACCCGATTGAACAACTGGCTGTATCCTCTGATTATCTCGAAACCTGTTATTTACTTCTGAATGGCGAATTGCCAACTTCCGAACAAAAAGCTGAATTTACTGCTGAAATTAAAAAACATTCTGCTGTTGATGCATCGATTGCCAACATCATTAAAAGTTTTAAACGCGAATCACACCCTATGGCAATTTTATGCAGCGCTGTTGCTGCATTGGCCGCTGTTTATAACGATGAAATTGATATCACCAATGCCGACAGCCGCAAATTAACGGCTTATCGTTTAATCGGCCAAATGCCAACGCTTTCTGCGATGGTTTACAAACACCGTAAGGGTGAAGAATTTATTGCACCGGACAACAGTCTGTCGTTCGCGGAAAATTATTTGCACATGACTTTCGGCAAAGCCGGTCAAGCACCGAATGTCAGTAAAACCATAGCCAAAGCTATGGATCGCATTTTTGTTTTGCACGCTGATCATGAACAAAACGCATCAACTTCGACTGTGCGTTTGTCAGGTTCTTCGGGCACCAATCCATTTGCTGCAATCGCAGCGGGCATTTCAACTTTGTGGGGCCCAGCTCACGGCGGCGCTAACGAAGCTGTTTTGGAAATGCTGGAAGAAATCGGTACTTTGGATAATGTCGACGCCTGTGTTGCACGAGCCAAAGACAAAACTTCCGGTTTCCGTTTAATGGGCTTCGGTCATCGTGTATACAAAAACTTTGACCCTCGCGCCAAAGTGATGAAACAAACCTGTGATGAAGTATTGAGCGAATTGGGGCTGCAAAATGAACCTATGCTTGCGATTGCAAAACGTCTTGAACAAATTGCATTGGAAGATCCTTATTTCATATCGAAAAAACTCTATCCCAATGTCGATTTCTACTCTGGCATTATCATGAAAGCGATAGGCATTCCGACCGAAATGTTCACTGTAATTTTTGCCTTGGGTCGTGCAGTGGGTTGGTATTCCCATTGGAACGAAATGGTCAGCAGTCCTTACAAAATTGGTCGCCCACGCCAACTTTACACAGGAAGCCCAAAGCGCGATTATCCGAAAAAATAATGGCTGTTTTGAGTTAATATAAAGGCCGCATTTGCGGCCTTTATTCTTTTGTTAAGACCACAAGCTATAACCCGATCAAAAAGTTGCACAAGCGTCGCCAATTTGCACATCCATGCTTTCAAGCTAATATCAACCAACCTGTCGGTTAATTATGTACAAACGCAGCAAAGAACCTTTAATTCTCACCCGGGAACAAGGGCAAGGTTTTAAAAAAAGATTAACCTGGAGCAGACCTGCAGCACTTCTGAGTTATCTGATGTTGATTGCTATGATGTTGTATACCGAGTGGAAATTACCGATTGATTGGGCAGTTGTTAGTCTTAAACTAATACCTTTGTTAATTTTTATTCCCGGCCTGATCAAACAAACATTTCGCACTTATTCCTGGATCTGTTTTGTTTGCCTTATTTATTTTGTCGTTATTTTTCCTGTGGCCTACACCCGAAGTTTATGGAGCGATTGGTTAATCACACTATTGGTTACAATTCTTTTTATTTCATCCATGATGACCAGCCGTTGGCTGCAGTACTGGCGATATTTTTTATCACAACAGCAATCCGGGTTACCGCAAAAAAATTAAGGAACTTTTATGTCTGTCAACTATTATGATCCGCAAAATATGACACCAGCCCCCAAACCTCTACCCGGTTCGCCACCACCTGCACCTCAAAAGCCCGGCCCTTTTCGTTTGTTCTTTGCTTTTATTGGAAAAATATTCAATGTCATACGCATTATCATCAAAAGTATTTTTTATTTCTTTTTATTAATTATTTTTCTCAGTTTTATTGGTGCCAACGCACCCAAACCCCTACCGGAAAAATTTGCATTGACGATTCAACCAACAGGGATATTGGTAGATCAAAAAACCTATGTCGATCCAATCAGCCTCATGCTGTCCGACGAAAATCAACAAGAGACTGAAACGCTGGTGCGTGATTTGGTTGACGCTATTCAGCATGCCGCAAAAGATGATCGTGTTACACACCTGGTGTTGGAATTATCACAGTTACAGGGTGGCGGCATTTCCAAAATGAATGACATCGGCCAAGCCTTGACCGAGTTTAAAAAATCAGAGAAAAAAATTATTGCTGTCAGTGAAAACTATTCGCAGGATCAATATTATCTGGCCTCTTTTGCAGACGAAATCTTGATGCATGAAATGGGATATCTGGAAATTACCGGGTTTGGTCGTTACATGAATTATTATAAATCCGCACTGGATTCACTTGGCGTTACCATCCATGCTTTCCGTTCCGGTAAGTATAAAGATTATCTTGAACCTTATTTACGTGATGATATGTCAGCTGAATCCCGTGAACACAACGCACAGTGGATTAATGAATTATGGGAACACTACACATCACAAATTGAATCTTCCCGCAAACTGGAAGCAGGCACTTTGAATGATTTTGTTAATAACATGGACTCGCAGATTTTATTAACCGCAGGAGACACTGCCAAACTGGTATTGGAAAAAAAACTGGTTGATCAAACGCTTTCTCGTCAGGGAATAGAAAAATATCTGGAAAAAACAATAGGCAAGGGAGAATCTGACGAAATTTATATTTCAGCATCAAGCAAACAATATCTTGCTGATTTACGCAGAAAGCCTGATGTGGAAAAAAATAAAGTAGCGGTCATAGTAGCATCAGGCAATATTGTTGACGGCTTTCAACCCGAAGGCAGTATCGGTAGCGAAACTATGGTTGAGCTGATACGTCAGGTGCGCGACGACAATCAAGTCAAAGCGTTGGTTATTCGTATTGATTCCGGTGGTGGTAGTGCATTTGCATCAGAAATTATTCGTTCGGAAATTAATGCACTGCGCGAACATTTGGGCGACAAAAAATATCCCATTTATATTTCCATGGGCAGTGTAGCGGCATCCGGTGGTTACTGGATGGCAACTGCAGGTGACCAGATCTGGGCGCAACCCTCTACTATCACAGGTTCGATTGGTGTCTTCGGTGCTTTTCCAACACTGGAAAACTCTTTGAAAAAAATCGGTATTCATACTGATGGTGTAGGCACAACTGAATTAGCCGGTGACATGCGGATTGATCGTCCGCTTTCTGAAAAAGCCAGCAAAATCATTCAGGCAGGCGTGGATAATATCTATCAACGATTTGTAAATCTGGTAGCCGATGCTCGCAAACAAACTCCTGAACAAATTAATGAGATTGCACAAGGGCATGTGTGGACAGGTAACAAAGCAAAAGAAATCGGATTGGTTGATCACTTGGGAAGTTTGCAAGATGTGATTGATGCCGTAGCTAAAGATACTGATCTGAAAAATTACAAAGTCGAATTTGTACAACGCACCTTGTCACCGAAAGAAGAATTTTTTCGCTCTTTATCAGAAAATACCCGGATTCCTGCACCCACTCATTTGTTAAGCAACTTTTCCAGTTTACAAGTGTTGAACCAGTTACAACCTTTAACGAAACCTTTGCAAGATATTCAACAGTTGCAAGATCCCCAAGGGATTTACGTTAAGTGCTTTGAGTGTGTGGGATTATAGATTTTTTTCCTCTCCCGTGAGGGAGAGGTTAGTTCTCCACTCTCATTATTTCTGATGAATTTTCAAACCGATTTTTTCCAAGCGATCATTTTTAATACTTAATACGACAAAATCCACGTGCCCCAAACTGACTCTATCGCCAATGACCGGCTGGCGATATTTACTGAGAATGTAACGCGCAATACTCCAA
>CAMLRJ010000258.1 GCA_946482345.1 uncultured Cellvibrio sp. | reverse complement strand
CAGCCCACCACAAACCCTCCAATGGCATTACCGCATAATCAATAGCCATATCTGATTTTTTGATCATGAATTTTAATGTGTAAGACAAAGAGAAAAGTGCTTCAACCGCTTGTGCATATTCTTCAGCATGATTGGGATCACCCTGGCCGTCGATCATGAGATAATTAAATGTCGGGATCTCCAGTATGGATACAACAGATGCTTTGGGTTGGTAGCAATCTTTGAATATTTTTTTGTGGTCAATTTTTTCCATGGCGCGCATCTCATAATTGATTTTCGCCTATTGTTACATCCAAAACTGACAACCTGTGTCATGAGGCTAAAATCTGAAGTGATATTTTATTCAGAGACCTTTGCACGAATCCATTTTTGTTTAATTTCACTTCGTCATCCCTGCGAAGGCAGGGATCTAGCCTTCGCGGGATTACGATTAATTTTGATTCGTGCAAAATTCTCATTCAATATTAAACGGATCGTAATAGTATTGATTAAAGTCATTCTGTAAATCATTCAGTAATGGGTTTTCCAAATAAAATATATTGCGGCTTTTGGGTTTTACAAACTCTATGTTTTGTAGATGATGTTTCTTCCATATCTGCAGAGCCGTGTTGTCCTCAAATATAGATTGCAATCCTTTTGTCAGGCGCTCGATCAGGAGTTTATTTTCACGATTGGTCCAGAAAAAACGTGGGAACTCGTAATAGAGAATAAATGACTCTTCAATCGCCAGATTTTTGGTGTTTTTATATATTTCCCATTCGGGATATATTTCATCAATACTGCGGCAGAATAAATCAAACCGGCCACGCACTACGGCAGGAAAAAGACTTTTGTAATTTGGATATTCAACAACAGCAAAACCATTGGCTCTTAATACAGCTACATCCAACCAATCTTTTCCCTGGCCGATTGAATAGCGGCGCAATTCATTAATGGTTTTAACTTTTTTCAGCTCTTCAATTTTATCTTTGCTGGTGAAGCAAACTCGATAACTGGTAATACCAAAATCCATGGGTATAGGGATGTAGGCATAGTCTGCTTCCATATCTTTGGAATAACTGGTACCTAATATCAGATTGGCAATGGTGTTGTATTTGGCTGTTCGTTTTGCGCGGGTAAACGTCAATTCCAGCAACGGATTTAATTTATATGGGCCATACTCTTTTTCAGTACGTTTAAGCGCACTGTCGAGCAGCTCCATGTAGTAATTGAATTTGCCTTCATTGTTAATGGTTTTGACCCGATAATTAACAACAAAAGGGGACTGCGGCTGGGAATTAACACCAGCCGCATTGACTAATAACAGTAGAAGTATGAACAGGCCGAACAATTTATTATCACTATTGTAAGACGGCATCCGGGTTTTACCTCGTCAATGGCCCTAACAATGGAGTTGCGTCAAGCTATCTAATTCATGTTAGCAGTTTTTTCAGAATTAACTCATAAATCTCTGTTAGCTTATTTAAATCATCTGCTGAAATCTGTTCATTCACTTTATGAATGGTGGCATTAATAGGGCCGAGTTCTACCACTTGGGCACCGGTGGGTGCAATAAATCGTCCGTCTGATGTGCCACCCGATGTTGAAAGTTCGGTATTAATGCCGGTGATATCTTTTATAGCGGCAACAGTGGCATTCACCAAATCACCTTTGGGGGTGAGAAAAGGCTGGCCGCTGAGTATCCATTCCAGATCGTAATTGAGTTGATGTTTTTGTAAAATTTTTTCTGTACGTTCGCGCAGAATTTTTTCAGTAACTTCTGTTGAGAATCGAAAATTAAATACGACTGTGACATGTCCGGGAATTACATTGGTTGCACCCGTACCGCCATTGATGTTGGAG
Source organism: uncultured Cellvibrio sp. (assembly GCA_946482345.1). Next base: position 3,776 of record CAMLRJ010000258.1, on the reverse strand, counting down.
ACTTGAAAACTGGTTGCAGGAAAAAATTCGTTACCATTGTCCCAATGTTCTGCCGCAAGTTCTGCCAAAGCGGGCGCTAATTTGTGAATGGGATTATCGGCAAGATGTGGGTAAGCCACATGTCCCTGAATACCTTTTACGGTTAATACTGCACCTAAAGATCCACGGCGCCCGTTTTTAATGACATCGCCAACTTGATAGGTGCTGGATGGCTCACCCACAATACACCAGGTCATTTTGGTACTACGTTGCTCCAGCCATTCCACCACTTTTACCGTGCCATTAATTGAAGGGCCTTCTTCGTCGCTGGTAATTAAAAATGCAATACGGCCTTTGTGATCGGGATTTTTTGCAACAAAGTTTTCGCAGGCGACCACCATAGCCGCGAGCGAACCTTTCATATCCGCTGCGCCGCGACCATGCAACATGCCGTCAATTATTTTTGGTGCAAAGGGTGGATTGTTCCAATTCGTTTCTGGCCCTGTAGGTACTACATCGGTGTGACCCGCAAATGCCAGAATAGGGCCTTCAGTTCCGCGAATCGCCCAAAAATTATCAACTTCACCAAAACGCAATTTGTGAATCTGAAATCCAATTTTTTGCAAACGTTGGATCATCATCTCCTGACAACCATCGTCTTCCGGTGTTACGGATTTGCAACGAATTAATTCAGCGGCGAGTTGTAATGTTGGGGTATTAAATTCGGTCATATAAAATCCAAAATATTTTTCTAAATTATCTAGGGGCGAAACCTTATTTAGTCGAACATTGTGTTCTTCCAAGGGCAGACACGGGGGGCTGCCCCTACGAAATAAAATTCTTGCTCAAATCTGGCAAACCCGTTTGAGTTGAAACAAATTTTTGATGCTGTTTGGTCACCGGACAATCAAATTCCAATTGCCATGCCAGTAACTGCAATTGTTCACCCGCATTGCCATAAAGTCTATCGCCAATAATCGGATGGCCGATAGCGGCCAGGTGGCGACGTATTTGATGTTTGCGGCCAGTTTCAATTTCTACTTTTAACAAACTCACAGGCTTTCCATTCTGTACGGATTGCTGCAATGTATAGACGCGAGTGATTGCAGTTTTTCCATCCAACTCTGTATCAATCAAACGACCAGCAGCTGGAATATCCAAATGTCCTTCAATCCACGCCTGATAAGTTTTATGCATATCGCGCGATTGAAACAGGCCAGATAATTTAGCAGTGGTATCGCCATCATGCGCAATTAAAATTAATCCAGCCGCATCCGCATCCAATCGATGCACTAAAAAAGTTTCGCGTTTTAGATTCACTTCAATCCAACGCAAAATACTGCAATGATCACCCCATTGTGAACCCTGGGATAATAACCCATGAGGTTTGTACCAAATCGAATAACGTTTTTGATCAACAATCAGAGTCGGTTCTTCCGCTTGTTTCGCCAACAAACGCGCATCGTAAAATAATTGCAGTTTGTTGCCTTTAAACAGGGATTTAGTGGCGCGGCGCAAGCGCAGGGTTTTATTTTTTTGCGTTAGCCAAACCGCGCCTTTATTCATCGCATCTTTAATGCGCTGTTTCGGCAAGCCGGTTTGAATTGCAAGAAAATCCACCGCCGAGGCTTCGTCTTTCTCAAGTAAAAATGTATAGTCCCGGGGTGTCTGTGTCATTCTGAATCAATAAGCGAGAATAAAGTGGCTGAACGTGCAACAGTGTATAAATTAAACCTGACTCTGTCGGATATGGATCGCCAGGTCTACGGCGATTACAACCTCACCCTGGCATTACATCCTTCGGAAACTGTCGAACGCATGATGGTGCGCATTCTAGCCTTTTGTTACCGCGCTGCGGAAACTTTATCCTTCACCAAAGGCTTGTCCTCAGTCGATGAACCCGACCTTTGGCTAAAACACGACAACGGCAACATTCTGGAATGGATAGAAGTCGGCCAACCCTCACCCGACCGCGTTAAAAAAGCCGCCAACCAATCCCAGTCCGTACATCTATTCACCTACGGTCGCGGTTGGGACGTCTGGTGGAAAAGCAACGGCGACAACATCAAAGCCATGCCCAAAGTCACCAGTTATTTTTTCGCAGCGGATGAATTGAAATCACTTTCTGAGTTGGCAGATAAAAGTATGAAGCTGACTGTGACTATTACTGAGAAGATGGCCTATGTGTCGAATGAAACTGCTAATCTGGTTGTATCGCTGGTCGAATTATAAAAAATGTCTGCCTTTTATTTTTCCACCAACTCCCCTAATCTGAGGGATAACACATTTAATTTTTTAAACACACGGAGGTAATCGCCTATGAGCAATAAAATCGATACTCAATTACAGCCATTTATTGCTACTAATATTCGCAGCGATGCAACCGTGACAAATTGTCACGGGTTGAGTTTTCCAAAATCGAAAGAGGTAGCGTCATAAGATGAGCTACAAACCACCCTTTACCATCACTACTGACATACTCAACCTGGTCGCCAACATCAGTGAGCAAGTTGGCAGGCTAAATACCAGTGCACTCAATGCATCACCACAATTGCGCAAACAAAACCGCATCAAAACCATCACTGGTACGCTGGCGATTGAGGGTAATACCTTAACTGAAGAACAAATTACCGCCATTGTGGATGGCAAACCGGTGTTGGGCAGTGCGCGCGAATTGGCCGAGGTAAAAGGCGCGATTGCGGCTTACGATGCCTTACCCAACTTAACGCCTACGCAAGTGAATGATCTGCTCGTGGCGCATGGATTGATGATGTCAGAGGTGTTGGCTAATGCCGGTACGTTTCGCAATAAAGCGGTGGGGATTCACAAAGGCAATATCGTTCATCATGTGGCTCCCCCTGCACACAAAGTTTCAGGATTGATGGCCGATTTAATTCAGTGGTTAACGCAAGCAAAAGATCACCCTTTGATCACCAGCAGTGTGTTTCATTATGAGTTTGAGTTTATTCACCCGTTTAGCGATGGCAATGGCCGTATGGGGCGCTTATGGCAAACATTGATTTTGTCGCAGTGGCACCCTCTGTTTTTATCGCTACCCCTGGAAAGTGTGATTAAAGATAATCAACAGCAATACTACCAAGCACTTGAAGCAGCTGATCAGCAAGCCAATAGCACACCTTTTATTCATTTTATGTTGTCCGTTATCGCCCAGACCTTAACACAAAACGCCCCTGTAATCGTCCCTGTAATTGCCCCTGTAAATATCGCTGGACAGAAAACACCTGATGCTATTTTGCTGTTAATCCAGCACAACCCACAGCTTACACGCCAGCAAATGGCCGATATGTTGGGCAAAGATATTCGTACCATTGGCCGGGCGATCAGCCAGTTACAACAATCGGGCAAATTAAAAAGAATAGGTTCTGATAAAACCGGCCATTGGGAGAAGCAGGAGAGATGAATGATTACAAAGCTATCGCAAATCTACGGAGGCAAGATCCATGGAGTCTGATCGGGTCTGGTCACCTATGAGCAGTAAAATCGACACGCAATTACAACCATTTGGCGCTACCAATATTCGCAGCCATTGGGATGACGAACAGGAAGAATGGTATTTCTCAATTGTTGATGTGGTAGCGGCATTGACGGATAGCGCAAACCCTACAGACTATTTAAAGAAGCTACGCAAACGGGATGAGCAACTTGGTGAGTACATAGGGACAAATTGTCCCCAGGTAGGCATGCAGACAGAAACGGGTAAACATCGGAAAACGCTAGCCGCCACAACTCAGCAACTTTTACGAATCATCCAATCCATCCCCTCCAAAAAGGCCGAG
>CAMLRJ010000257.1 GCA_946482345.1 uncultured Cellvibrio sp. | reverse complement strand
CAGTTCAACCAGTAATACTTGCTTAACAACGATTTTGGATACACAAGGCCGCTTGCTATGGCGTCGCCCACTGACAACAGCAGAAAAACAATCCATTAATACGCGTATCACCAATGTGCGTAATGCAGGTGGAAATAAATCTGCACAAGTTGAGTTTCTGTTGAAGTCATTGATGTTGAACCCCCATTTTTTATATCGCTCGGAAATAGGCACATTGCAGAATGGGAATGTCCAACTCACTGCTTATGAAATTGCCAGCTTGTTGTCCTATGCGCTTTGGAATTCACCGCCGGATGAAACACTTTACGGGCTTGCAGAAAATAATTCCCTGTTGCAACAAGCAACGGTTGAATCACAAATCACACGTATGATTGCTGATTCACGTTTTGATCAAACCCTTGTCAGTTTTTATCGCGATTATTTGAAATTGGAACGTGTAAAAACAGTTAACAAACTGGCTGAATTAAATTTTACGGATTCGGTTCGACAATCTTTATTGACCAGTGCGGAAATGAGTTTGACGGATCAGGTTGCCAATCGTGACCGCGATATTTCAAATGTACTTGCAGCGACACAATTTTATGTGAATGCAGATATTGATGATTTGTTGGGCTTATCGGTAACCGGCAGTAATCAACGTTTGATGGCACCACCTGCGGGACAACGAAATACCTTGCTATCTCATCCTGCGTTTTTATCTGTGCATTCGAAAGAAGGTGCATCGGGAATAGTGAAGCGCGGTGTTTATACGCTGGAGCAATTATTGTGTCAGGAATTGGGTGATCCACCACCCGGTGTCATGGAGCCACCAGTACCGCCAGAGGTGAATCCCAATACAACCTCCACTCGCGATTTGTTGACCATGTTGCATACATCGCAAGTGCCTTGTAATAGCTGCCATGTGCATATTGATCCGGCTGGATTTGGTTATGAAAATTACGATGCTATTGGTCGCTTCAGAACATTTGAAAAACAAAATGTTCCGATTGATGCATCGGGGACAATTAATCTTGATGCATCCACAATGCTCACGTTCGCTAACAATATTGAATTTACCAATGCATTGGTTTCGTCGCCAAGAGTGAGAGCTTGTATTGCAAGACGTTTCCTGGAAAACGTTGCAGGTGAAACATTGAATGCCAGTTCATGTGAGTTGGAAAAATTTAATGAACAATTAAATGCCAATCAAATTTCCATTCGTCAACTTGCACTTGCGCTGGCGAAATTGGAAAGTTTGCGTCTTCGCAATGATTGATCAAAGAAGAGAAGCCATCATGAACAACAATATATTGATCAATAAACAATTAGCTCGACGTGATTTCATCAAAGGTCTTGCCGGGTTGGGGTTGTTGAGTGCATTTCAAGTGGAGCAGACGTTTGCACAAACACGTGCACCGGTAAGAGTTTGTTTTATCCCATTGGCTCATGGTTGGGGATCTGGTTATCAAGCCATCGATAATTTTTCAGGAAGTGAATTTGATTTTGAGCTGCCGGAATTTTGGAGTCCATTTGAATCGATTAAATCGGATTGTGTTTTTGTGGATGGATTACGCGGTACATTTTGGGGTAATGCACATGATGTTTCCTATTCGGATATTTTAACGGCCGCAGTGCCGATTGATGCACCTAATGATTCAGCTTTGGGTGGTCCATTTCCAAGACCGATTGCGCCTTCAATTGATTATTTGTTGGAAAAACATTACAACATGCCTGCATTGCGTTTGAGTGCGCGATACACATCATGGGGCGCTGCTTATCATCCCCTTTCATTTAATGATCGATTGGACAGCCTCGCTTTTTATACACGATCATACGATGCTTATCGTTCTATTTTCAGTGGAAGTGGTGGTGGAAGTAACACCAGTGTTGATCCTGTTGTTGCCGAATTGTTTCCTTACTTGTCAGCAGAAACCAATCAAATTATTCAAAATATCAATGCAACAAATGTTAATGAACGCAACAAATTATATTCTTATCTTGAAGCCGTAAATGCCGTTGGTAAAAAAGTAGGGACAAAACCCGTGGTCAGTGGAACTGCCAGTTTGAAAAGAATACCCACGCAATCACAAAATCTTGGATTGGAAATGGAATCCATGTTGGATATGGTTCGCGTTGCATTCACTAACGATACGCATCGTGTTGCTGTTGTCGGTTTGGGTGAGCAAACCGATGAATTCGCCTGGACTGATACAGCAGGTGGTGCTCATGTTGGAATATCCGGATACACCGGTGATTTTCATCATGACATTGCACATTACAATGAAGGCAAGCCCGCAGACGCAAGAAGAGCTTATGTAGGTTGGACGCAATACAACGCACAAAAAGTCGTGAATTTTGTAAGAGATTTACAAAATACGATTGATATCGATGGTCGTCGTTTAATTGATAACACTATCATTGTGTTAACTGGCGAAATTTCAAATGGTACTCACGACCGCGATTTAAAACCTCACATAGTGATTGGTGGTGGAGGCAGTATTAGCGGTGGTATGAATGCTATACGCACGGGCCGTTGGTATAAAACGCCGTTGGTGTCCACGACTACAGTGGGCAGTCGTGATAGCAGCGGTACTTATAAATCCATCAAACAAACAACCAGCTGGGCGAATAATCAATGTTCCCAGTTTAGTCACGCTGATTTATTTACACGCATCGCGCAACTGGCTGGCCTCAACATTTCCAGTGTCGGTATAGATCGAATGAATTTGTCTGCCCTCAATATTTAATTGTTTTCCTCGTTGTGTGTTACCTCGTCGTGTGTTTTCGTCATCTCGCGAAGGTGAGATGACGATTTTTTATTTTTACAATCATGTGAAAATGTTGTGCGAACCAGGATTTATTGTTCGTCATTACAAAATCACGATCCCACTTTTGTTCTGGATTCATAAATCCATTTCCTGCTTAACTCTTCTGCGTATAGAGCAGGTACTGCAAATGAAATACCGCCGGAACTGTGATCCTTAACTATATGGGTGGTGATGCCGACGACCTTTCCGGATAAATTAATGACAGGGCCGCCTGAATGACCTGGATTAATTGAAATGCTGGTTTGAATGTGTGGAATGGAATAGTCACCGGCTTTTATTGGAAGCCTGCGGTTGAGTGCGCTGATTATTCCCACGTTAGTAGAAAAATCAAAATCACAAGGCGCGCCTATAACAAATACCCATGAGCCTACTTTGGGCAGTTTTGCAGATTCAAAACTTAATGCAGAAAAATTATCGCCATCGATTTTAAGCAGTGCCAAATCCGAAACACTGTCGCTATCAACAAGCTGCGCTGAGAACTTTCGTTTGTCATAAAGTGTTACCTGAATTTTTTCAGCATCTTTGACTAAATGCAAGCAGGTCATGATGTAACCATTTTTCGATACAAAAAAACCTGTACCGGTTTGATCGACTTCAGATTTTTCTTTGGATTCAAAAAGGTGCCGCAAGTTTGCAGGCATTTGAACTGCCGAAACATTCCTGGGGTTTTGCTCGGGATGTTTATAAGTTGTAATCGTCACAATGGATGGCATGGCCTATTCGATCACCTCTTCAAACCTGAAAAAAGAAGTTGATGCCATTCATGATCGAAATAGATGATTACCAAAAAATAAACATCAATTGAAATAGCGATGTCCACTTGCCAGTGTAATGTGATGACCAAAGTATCAACCGAATTGGGGGTAATGCCAGCCAGAGCGAATCCACCAAGTTGACGCTTCAATCACCAACCAGTCTTGTCCTTAACCACAAAATTTTCATTCCGTTCTCTTTCCCTGCTAACACCGCTACACCATGAAGGCTATAGATAAAACAAAAAATCCAATGTGAATTATTCACCTGCAATATTGTGAAATATTCACCTTGGCGTCTAAAAACAAGCCCGGTCTTTTGATCCGGGCTGCAAAAAATAAACATCAGCCACAGTTTTGGAAAACTATTTGTCGGATGCTGCTTTTCTCAGGAAAAAAACAGCAATAAGCCCGATCAGAAGTAATACCAAAGGTTGAAAGGTGACGGGCGCATCATGCCGTGACGCCAGAAACTCACTGATGGCTTGAGTCGTTTCTGTGTGGGTTGAGCCTTCACAGTTGGTGTCGCTGCAAATATCCTTGCTCATGCTTTCCTGAACCCATTCATCTTTATGAAAAACAGAAGTCAGAGCTTGGTCTGCATAGAACATGGCGCTGAGAATGATTGAAAAAATAATTAAAAGCAGAGAAATAATCAGTCTGTTAACCATTTTGTAACTCCTTTTGACAGATTGCCTAAGCAAATTTAAAAGTAAATGTGGCCGGTACACTGCACTCTAAGTTACTGAGGGGTAGTCACTGCAAGTGTCGTCGTATCCCTGACAAGCGAGGTCCAGACCTCACCCGCTAGTCCTTACAAGCACCAGCCACAGTCGCTAAGTTATAGACTTCGAGCTTGAGTGAATGTGAAGTTTTGAAGTAGCCGACTGTGAATTATTCACGCCGGTTTCCTTGTTGGCTGAAATAGCCTTGCGCAGGAATACAAATGCGCAGGAGCCAATGCTCAGTAGATATACGCCAAGTGGAATATTAGGCAGTGTCATCAGGGTGGCAGCGCTGGCTGCCGTTGAAATGGTGATCAGAAGAACAAGCGAAAGTAATTTAGTGATCATTTGCATAACTCCTTTTTGCGAAGTGAAAAATGATTAGCCTCGAAACTCCCTATTAAAATTGCCATCCCTGTGTCGCGCATTCTAACGATTGATGGCACCAGAACCAGTGGCAGACTTCGGAATGTTTTGTGCGTTTTGGCTTACAGTTGGAGGATAAGGACTGTGAGAATTTTATTGATTGAGTGATTAGATCCCCGCATTACGCTGCGCTTCATACGGGCTACGCAATAGGTGGTACGGTGATAGCTGAAATTTTTGTGTGTTTGTGCGCCAAATATTTGTTGGATGATTAAAAAGAAAACATCCCGATTGATTCTTTTTGGGAAATAAAAAAGGCCAGCGGGTTGGCTGGCCTTTGGGTTGAGTGAACTCGGTGAATCAATTCAAATAAATGGCTCTGACCCCTTTTGCGTTATGGGTTGAGCGAACTTGGTGAATCAATTCCAAATAAAGGGCTCTGACCCCTTTATTACAGCCATTATTTACGGATTAATTTTCCTCTTCTATCTCCATTTCCGGATCAATTTCATCGCCATCAATCCGAATGCCAAACATTACTTTGATTGTTTTCTTTTCTTTTAATTCGTTCGCGAGTTTCGGGTTGGATATGGTTTTGGGGATGGTGATATTGATAACGCCGTCTTTGGAGCCGATACAATCTTGTGATGCTTTGTCGCAATTGCTGGTTCGAGTGTTGATTTCCAGGATTGCAAAATTATCGTCTTTAGCAAAGATCTCAAATTTTTCTGGCCCGGCAAATACAACTTTTTGCCCGGTTTTCACTTTGATTTTTAATTTTTCCAAAGATTTTGGAAGTTTTTGTTCTTTGGTGAGTGGAATGCCGACAATAGCGGTATTGGTATTCTTGATAACATGCACTGTATGTTTATGGTGTTTTTCCACTTCGGTAATTTTGTTTTCCAGCTTTACTGTGGCGCAACCGGTTAAGGCTATTAATACGGCAAGGGGTAAAAACTTAAAGGTATTC
>CAMLRJ010000256.1 GCA_946482345.1 uncultured Cellvibrio sp. | reverse complement strand
GCCTGGATGTTGGTGGATAGTATGAATCGTTGTTTTCAACAACCCTTGGTGCAAACTGCGACGGGTGGTACGCAAGGTGGCGGAACCCAATTAACTGAAACAGGGTTGGATGTATTGAAACGCTACAGAGTTTTGCAAAATGAAATCAATCAATTATCAGCACAGCACTTTCCTGAATTGAAACCTTTATTGCGCAAAAAACCTTTGCCTTCAGATTGATTATTTTTAAATGAGTTGGTCATGAAATGAATAAGTAGCTTAACGAAAAAATTCCTTTTTTCGTTAATATGGAAGCCATCAAATAGTATCCAAACATAATTATTAACATAACGAGTTAAAAAGCTTATTTGATTGTGGATTTGCGCGGCACAAAGTCCAACACTGTTGCATTAATACAATAGCGAGGCTTTCCATTTGGACCATCATCAAACACATGCCCCAAATGAATGCCAGATACTTTCGCGAGAATTTCGGTGCGTTGCATACCATAACTGTTATCCGGTTTTTCTATCACTGCGCCATCAACCGCTTTGGTAAATGAAAGCCAGCCACTACCGGAATTAAAGCGGTCACGTGTGTCAAACAAAGCAGCGCCACTCAGCTTGTCTACAAAAACACCATCGGGTGTATTTTTAAAAATTTCGTACTGCTTACAGAAGCGCGCATCGGTACTTGCTTCAAATGCAACATTGAAGGCTTCACTGTCGCCGAGTTTGAATTTGCCTAACAGAAAATAAAACTGCTCGGCATTCATATAACCCTGACGACCGAAAACTTCTTTTCCATCCTGCAATAATAAAATAGTTGGAGTAGCCCAGGTCGGGGTTGTTAAGGTTAAACCATCCAATTGGCTGGCAAAGCGGAAGTGTAACGGAATATCACCTTGATATTTTTCTGTTACATCCGCTTTAAATTTTTTGCAGTAAGGACAAAAATCCTCAGCATCAATGACCACTATGTGCTTACCTTTTAACAGAGCAGTATTGTCCACTACCGGAGAGGATGTTTTATTTTCATCAAAGCGTACGCCAGTAGAATGATCGGGACAGTATCCATTGGGATTTTTAGCGAGGTAATCCTGATGATAATCTTCAGCGAGATAAAATTTTTCCAGCGGTTTTATTTGAGTAGTAATTGCACCGTAACCCGCTTTTGTAAGCAAGAGCTGATAAGCCGCCAACACTTGTTTTGCTGCATCTTCCTGGGTTTTGTTGCTGGTCAAAATGATCGAACGATACTGTGTACCCAGATCGTTGCCCTGACGATTTAATTGCGTAGGATCATGCATTTCAAAATAGCGTTTCAGTAATGTATCCACCTTGACCACTTTCGGGTTATAGGTGATTTGTACTACCTCGGCAAAATTATTGGGATTATTTTTATTGGCAAGTTGTGTGATCGCTTTGTAATTCGGTTCGACGCCTTTGCCATCTGCATAACCTGAAGCTACATCAATCACACCATTGATCGCTTCAAAACGTTTTTCAACACCCCAAAAGCAACCCGCCCCAACCACTATAGTGTCCAGATTGCGCGTGGCAGGCATTTCCTTTGGTTCGGCTTGCGTATGCAGGGTTAGCAGGCTGCAGATAATCAATATGAGTACAGATTTCGCTTTAAGCATTTCACTCTCCCGTTATTCGTAAAATATTCAGTTAGAGCTTTATAAAAGGCATTTGTTACAACATTCAACAACAATATTTTGCATTGGGTTGACGCATGGGTTGATTCCTATGCCTCCCCTGGATTGCCTATTCATTTCTGTCGAGTATCGAGCAATATTCCGTCTTGAACAACCATTTGCGTATCAGTTAAAAAATCCAATTCACTCAATGAGTGAGTGACATAAATCATCGGGATTTTGCATTCAGCATAAATACGCAAAAAGAATGGCAAGATTTGATTTTTCAATCGTTCATCCAGTGCCGACAAAGGTTCATCCAGCAATAATAATTCTGGTGAATAGAGCACTGCCCTACCTAGTGCAACCCGTTGTTTTTCGCCACCTGATAAAACAGAAGGTTTGCGATCCAATAAATTACTTAACTCCAACAAGTTCACAATATTCTCCAAGGTAAAACGACGCTGGTCAGCCTGAATATTATTAAACCCGTACAATAAATTTTGCCTGACGGAAAGATGCGGCAACAATTGTCCATCCTGAAACACCAAACCTACATGACGTTTATGGGCAGGCACCCAGGTTTTGGATTGTTGATTAAAGAGTATTTTTTTATTAAGTGAAATGAATCCCTGCTGTGGTTTTAATAAACCGGCGATTAATGCCAACAAAGTTGTTTTACCACTGCCCGATGCACCGAATATTCCTGTAATAGGTGCAGATAATTCTTGCTTAACCTTAAGCGAAAAAGTATCGCGCTGAAATGCAAAATCCAACTCAAGCACGACGAACTCCTAACCAGGTTTCTGCACGGCGTGTTAATAGATTACTTAACAACAACGAAAAAAATGCTAACGCCAAACAAATCACAATTAAACGCATGGCCATTGCATCACCGTCAATTTGATGAGTCGCCGAATAAATTGCGAGCGGCAAAGTGCGGGTTTCACCTGCAATATTGCCAACAAATGTAATAGTTGCACCGAATTCACCAAGTGATCGACTGAACACCATAATCGACCCAATTAAAATCCCCGGCAACATTAAAGGTAATGTGACACTCCACCAAACTTTAAAGGGGCTTGAACCCAAAGTGCTTGCAGCCTGTTCCAATCGACGATCAATCATTTGTACCGATAATTTTGCAGCTTGCACCATTAAAGGAAACGCAATCACTGAAGCCGCCAATACCGCGCCCTTCCAATTAAAAACCAGCTCAATATCAAAATGTTTTTTTAACCATTGCCCGGCTACACCCTGGCTACCAAAAGTGACCAACAATAAATATCCTGGCACTGTGGGTGGCAACACCATCGGCATAAATAAAATGGCATCCAATGCGGATTTTCCGAAAAAATCTTTACGTGCTAACAACCAACCGAAAAAAATTCCGGGCAGCAAACACAAAAGCGTTGCACAGATTCCCACTTTTGCGGAAAGCGCGAGCACTTGCCATTCCTCAGGAGTTAATATCAATTCAATTACCTTTTATGAAAGACCTTTGTACGAATCCATTTTTTGTTTAATTTCACTTCGTCATCCCTGCGAAGGCAGGGATCCAGCCTTTGATTTCATTGAAATTTTAACTACTGGATTCCTGCCTTCGCAGGAATGACGATTAATTTTGATTCGTGCAAAACTCTCTATGAATTCAAAAACATTTGATTACGTAGGGGCAGGCCCCCGTGCCTGCCCAGGGCGGCCACGGGGGGCCGCCCCTACAGAAATATTATTTCATAATGAATCCGTAACGGTTGAAAACTTCTATCGCTTGATCCGATTTTAAAAATTCTAAAAATCTTTGTGCATCATTATTGGCTTTTGTAGTTAAAGCAATCGGGTACACAATAGGCGAATGACTTCCTGCTGGAAAACGTGCAATCAGTTTTACTTTTTTACTCATCTTCGCATCAGTTTCATAAACTATCCCCAGTGCACACTCACCACGCTCAACAAACGCCAAAGCCGTTCGTACATCTTCTGTTCCCACCAGACTCGCTTCGATAGTTTTCCACCAACCATAATATTCCAAGGCTTGTTTAGCATATTTGCCAACGGGAACATAAGCCGGCTCACCAGTGCAAATTTTGCCTTTTAGCTTGGTGGCGAAATTAAATTGCGAAGTAAACTCAATGCTGAATTCACGATTCATAGGTGCAATAAAAACCAGATGATTACTCAATAAATCTTTGCGTGATTCTGCATCAATCAAATTGCGTTTTTGCAAATAATCCATCCAATCTTTATCCGCTGAAATAAAAATATCGGCAGGCGCACCATTTTCAATTTGTTTAGCCAGGACTGAAGAACCAGCAAAGGAGGTTTTAATATCGATATCCGAATGTGAGCGTTCAAAATCCTGAACCAGTTCAGTTAATACATCAGTCAAACTGGCCGCTGCTGAAACCCGAAGATTGCTTGCGCTGGATTCGAGCGTCAGGCATTGCAATCCAATCAATAACAGCAAAGCCTGTAGCCTTTTTATATTCATAGCCCTACCTGTTTTTGATCACCTTATCGTTATGCATGTTCGGATATAACCAAACACAAGTCAACCAGAACTCTGAAGGGTGCAACTTAAGCGGAGTCTATACGTCATTTGACGCAGTTCAGACGGGAGTTTGTCGTATGGCTGCCGAGAGGAGATCGCCAGATACTGAACCTGAAACCAGTGTTAATCCTTAATGGGCTGACACTGCCACATCAACATTTCAGGAGTCAGACCATGGCTGAAACAATCATCAAAATCGATCTAACAAAATCGCCTTACGAAAATGAAATGATTCACAACCGTTGGCATCCGGATATTCCTATGGCGGCTATGGTGAAACCCGGTGCTGATTTTATTATCGAGTGTTACGACTGGACCGGTGGACAAATTAAAAATGATGATTGCGCGGATGACGTGCGCGATGTGGATTTGTCGCAAGTGCATTTTTTGTCGGGCCCCGTGGGTGTTGAAGGTGCAGAGCCGGGTGATTTGTTGGTGGTGGATATTCTCGATATTGGTGCTTTTGAAGAAAGTTTGTGGGGCTTTAATGGATTTTTCTCCAAGAAAAACGGCGGTGGTTTTTTAACAGAACATTTCCCCGAAGCGCAAAAATCTATTTGGGATATCAACGGTATGTTTACCAAATCCCGCCATGTTCCCAATGTGGAATTCGCGGGTTTGGTTCACCCGGGTTTGATCGGTTGTTTGCCATCAAAAGAAATGTTGGCGGAATGGAATAAACGCGAAAAAGAATTGTACGACACAGAACCTGATCGCGTTCCTGCTTTAGCCACCCTGCCCTACGCTGACACGGCGCATATGGGCAAAATGAAACCGGACGCTGCAAAAATTGCTGCAACAGAAGGTGCTCGCACTGTGCCACCGCGCGAACACGGCGGTAACTGCGACATTAAAGATTTATCGCGCGGTTCAAAAATTTATTTCCCGGTTTATGTGAAAGATGCTGGCCTTTCAATGGGCGATTTGCACTTCAGCCAGGGCGATGGTGAAATTACTTTTTGCGGTGCCATCGAAATGGCAGGCTGGATTCATTTGCGCGTGAATTTGATTAAAGACGGCATGAAAAAATACGGTATTAAAAATCCAATTTTCAAACCAAGCCCAATCGCGCCTAAATATGATGACTATTTAATATTTGAAGGTATTTCGGTCGATGAATATGGTGAACAACATTATTTGGATGTGCATGTGGCTTATCGTCAAGCTTGTTTGAATGCCATCGAATATCTCACCAAATTTGGTTACTCCAAAGCACAAGCTTACGCGATTTTAGGTTGCGCGCCGGTGCAAGGGCATATCAGCGGAGTGGTGGATATTCCAAACGCCTGTGCGACTTTGTGGCTGCCGACAGATATTTTTGATTTCGATGTGAATCCGACTGCTGAAGGGCCGACGAAAAAAGTTACGCCGGGAATTAGTGTGCCTTTGTCGAAGGATAAATAAATTTTAAAAGCCTTACCCCACCCTAACCCTCCCCTTGGCAGGGGAGGGAACA
>CAMLRJ010000255.1 GCA_946482345.1 uncultured Cellvibrio sp. | reverse complement strand
ATTCAGGTTCTGTCATGTCCTGCCAGGCACGAAAAGCTTTTAATCGCCAATCCAATAACCATTCGGGTTCATTTTTTTTGGCAGAAATAAAACGAATGACATCTTCATTTAATCCAGGCGGCAAAGTTTCTGCGTCGATTTCTGTGTAGAAACCAGCGGCATAATCTTTCTTGATCAAATGTTCAACTTGTTCTGACATTTTTTACCTTTACAAAATCGGCATTACATCTTTGTAGGGGCGGGCCCCTGTGCCCGCCCTGGGCAGACACGGGGGTCTGCCCCTACGTGGGTATCACATTTTTTTGCAATTGAGTGACGACCGTTCGTATTTCGTTAATTGCAAAATCAATTTCTTCTGTGGTGGTATAACGCCCCAGACTAAAACGCAAAGAGGCCTGCGCTTGTGCATCGCTCAAACCTATAGCTTTCAAAACATAACTCGGCGACATGCTGGCAGAGTTACAGGCAGAACCACTGGATACCGCTAAATTGCGCAATGACAACAATAAAGTTTCACCATCACAACCTTGTGTTTCATCATCTGCAAAAGCAATATTTAAAATACCGCTAACCGAATGCTGAATCGTATTTTTCGTCACGCCATTGCGACGAATATGCGGCAAGTCAGCAAGCCCCTGCCATAATTGATTGCGTAACTCCGCAATCCGTTTGCTTTCTTGCACTAACAGTTGCTGCGCCAATTCTGCAGCAGCACCCATACCAACGCACTGATGTGTCGCCAAAGTGCCGGAGCGCATATTGCGTTCGTGTCCACCACCGTGAATTTGTGAAGTGACTTTAATATCACCCGCACGTCGCACATACAGTGCACCTATTCCTTTAGGGCCATAAAATTTATGCGCAGAGAGCGATAACAAATCGACTCCCAATTGTTTTACATCAACTGCTATTTTCCCTGCACTTTGTGCCGCATCACAATGCAAAATGATCTTGCGCGCACGTGTAATTTCACTGATTGCTGCAATATCGTTAATCGAACCCAATTCATTATTCACGTGCATGATGCTGACTAAAAAAGTATCTGCACGTAAATTGGCTTCCAGTGTTTGAGGCTCAATTATTCCTTCGGTATTGGGTGTAATGCGTGTCACTGAAAAATGCTGTGATTCCAACCAACTCACCACATCCAACACTGCTTTATGCTCAATCGATGACACCAGTATGTGCCCACCGACCGCGTGTTGTTGGCGATATGTTTCGGCAATTCCTTTTAATGCCAAATTGTTGGCTTCGGTTGCACCGCTGGTCCACACAATTTCACGCGAATCGGCGTTAATTAAATTGGCGACTTGCAAACGCGCCTCTTCCACTTTCTCTTCCGCTTGCCAACCATAAATATGCGAACGTGATGCGGGATTGGCAAAACAACCTTCCAGAGTTAGACAAGCTTGCATCTGTGCTGCCACTTCAGGTGCTACAGGTGTGGTAGCGGCATAATCGAGATAAACAGGTTTACGCAATTAATCAGTCCCGAACATCAAAAAATTTCACTTAATGCAATGCGATCTGCAGATTGTAAACGTTGATCCTGTCGTTGACTGACCGCTTGAATATCACGACGGCTAACCAAATCCGCAAGAGAAATACCACTTAAAAACACATGAATTTGCTTGCTCAAATCTTCCCAGAGATGATGCGTCAGGCAGACTTCTCCATGATGACAATCACCCTTGCCTTCACAGCGTGTCGCATCCAATGATTCATCCACTGCATCAACAACTTGAGCCACTGAAATCTGATGGGTTTCCTGCATCAATTGATAACCACCACCGGGGCCACGCACGCTTTTCACCAGATTAAATCGGCGCAAACGGGAAAAAAGTTGTTCCAGATAGGAAAGCGAAATCCCCTGTCTTTCAGAGATATCAGCCAAACTCACCGGACCACGCTCAGCATGCAACGCCAGATCCAGCATTGCAGTAACCGCATAACGACCTTTGGTAGTAAGACGCATGTTGAATTCCTGTGAAATCAAGCCGACCGGTAGAAGTTGACTATTTTACTCAAGTATTCTGGTTGGTGTAACCCCCATATTTCACCGGGCCGTTTAGTTCCCCACTTTGAAAAAGGGGGGCCAGGGGGGATTTAAAATCTTCATAAAAACTGGCCATCTTAAATCCCTCCCAACCTCCCTTTGCCAAAGGGAGGAGCTAGCCCTCACGCTGTGGTGAGTTTTTCGCCGCTTCCCGCAAAGCATTCATATCCCCTTTAATGCCGAGTTGGGACACCACCTTTCCAGTGTAAAAAATGTAGTTTTGCATGGCAGTCAACACACCACGGAAGATATTCAATTCCATTTGATCCATGCGCACACGGTTAAACAGGCGACGCAGACGGGTCATGGTTTGCTTGGGGTTGTCCTTATCCAGAAAATCCAATTGCGCGAGAGTGTCTTCAATATGGGTATAAAAAGTTTCCAGAGCCTGGGCATCTGCCGGAGGAAAATCCCATTGATGCTGGGGCAAAGTGTTGTTTTCCGTTGCCAATAAATAAGCCATGCGAATTTCATAAGTGATCACTTGCACAGCGGTGGCGAGATTCAAAGAACTGTATTCGGGATTGGAGGGGATGTGCACGTGATAGTTACATTTATGCAGCTCTTCATTGGTCAAGCCGCGATCTTCACGACCAAACACTATGGCAACTTCGTGCTGATGTGCTTCTTGCCAGACACTTTCACCGCATTGGCGGGGATCAAGCAAAGGCCAGGGGATTCGACGCTCACGAGCACTGGTGCCAACAACCAAACTGCAACCGGATATAGCTTCATCCAAAGATTGCACAACCACCGCATTATCCAGAACATCCGTTGCCCCTGCTGCACGCCACACGGCTTGATCAGAAGGGAAATCTTGTGGTTCTACCAAATAAAGCCGCTCCAATCCCATATTTTTCATAGCGCGGGCGGTACCGCCAATATTGCCGGGGTGGGAAGTATTTACCAGAACGATGCGGACATTACTGAAAGGATTTGTCATGGCGTGTCATTTGGGTTAATTCAAAGGGCGCGCAGTGTAACAAAAAACCCGAAGAAAAATTCCCGGACATGCCGGGAATTTTTAGATGGAATTGACTTATCTTTTAGTCACAGCAGGGAATGCAAAAAATACTTTTGTTGCTGCTATGCCAATACCTGTGCGCGGAGGAGCTCCGGTTTCATCGAATCCGGTTGATGCATATCGGGTTCCTGTCAACACCAGTCCACCCGTCGAAATAGCGGTCCAGGCTTGTAATATCTGATTGTCATCCAGACCGGATTTTTCAAACGAAAGATCGTGGAACTCTGTTGAGTAGTTGGTATTAATCACGTTTGCCTTGAAATAAGGACAGGGGGTCGTGATGCAGACTATTCCTGTGCTGGTGACATTTAAATAAGGTCCCACAGCAGTATTTTTGTTGGCACCTACCCAGGCGTTGGTTGCTATCAGTGTTTTACTGCGGACATCAACATTTCCCTTCAATAGTGCCTGCTCAGCACGTATCGCCGCTTGTAATTCTTCGATTTGTTTTGCCGTTAATCCCATTCGTTTGTAATTAATGTACGCAACATAAATGCTGTTAGGCAATAAAGCGGCAGATGCATAAGCTTCATCTTCTGTTTGCAATGTCAGGGAGTATTGATTGACTGGCGTTAAAAACCAACCGCCACACATGGGAAATGCACATTTACGATAGTCAGGCTTAACAATATAAGTCACACCTGAAGCAGGTTGGATAATGGTTTGCGCGTGTAAACCAAATGAAAAGATGACACATATTACCGCACACAATTTGAGACTCCTGATGAGCCCCCAACTAACTGATAATGATCGGTTATTCATGATTATTTTCCTGTTGTCATTACGAGAATTTAACTACGGCTTGATTTACATTCAACACTTCAGAATGTCCGCATATGCTAATCCCTGAGAAAAATAAGTCATCACCAATAGACTTTTGCAGCGCCACTCTTTTGTAATAAATTGCAACACCTAGCCATACCGGATTTCCCTCTGTAGAATGCGCCACCTTGGTGTGAGGTACTTGTGATACCTGCGACCCACGTTCTTTTACAATCCCTTTCCCTTGTCTTTTCTGACGGTGCTTTATGGAACCCATGTTGACTATTGCCTTGCGTGCCGCACGCAAAGCTGCTGAATTGATTGAACGCGCATTTGAACGTGTTGATCTGGTAACGATTGAAACCAAGAGCCGCAACGATTTCGTCACCGAAGTCGATCGCGCATCAGAAAAGGAAATCATTTATCACCTGCGCAAAGCCTATCCCGACCACAGTTTTCGCGGCGAAGAATCCGGTTTTATTCAGGGGAAAAATTCCGATTACGAGTGGGTGATTGACCCACTCGATGGCACCACCAATTTTGTTCACGGCCTCCCCCACTTTTCAATTTCCATCGGTTGCATTTATAAAGGCCAACTGGAACACGCGGTCGTTCTCGACCCAATTAAGCGCGAAGAATTTACGGCAAGCCGCGGCCGTGGTGCAGCATTGAATGGGCGTCGTATTCGAGTCTCCAATCGCAAAAGTTTTGAAGGCGCATTGATCGGTACAGGTTTTCCCTTCAGCGGCCTCGCATTGGATAACATCAAACCCTATCTTGCCTGTGTTGAAGAAATTGCGGGACAAACGTCCGGTATTCGCCGATGCGGTTCAGCTGCACTTGATCTGGCTTATGTTGCTGCCGGACGTTTTGATTCTTTCTGGGAAATGAATTTGAATTTATGGGATATAGCCGCAGGTGTATTGTTGGTTACTGAAGCCGGTGGATTAGTCAGTGATTTCAATGGCGGCACCGATTACTTAACAACAGGCCACATAGTCGCCGGGTCGCCCAAAGTATTTAAATCCACCTTACAAGTGGTACAAAAAAATCTGGGGCATTTGAAATAATAAAAACTATTGCTGCCATTCAACATCTCAAAAATAAAAAAGCCCGAATCAAACAATTCGGGCTTTTTTATCGCTGACAGAATAATTTACATGTAGGCATTAGTGCGATCAGTATGATCCGTTACATCGCGAATACCTTTTAATTCAGGCAGTTTATCCATTAATTGCACTTCAATTCCCTGCTTTAATGTGATCGCAACAGATCCGCATCCCTGACAACCACCACCAAATTTCAAAACCGCAATCATATCGGGCGTCACTTCCACCAAACTCACATTACCGCCGTGTGATGCAAGGCTTGGGTTCACATCGTTGTACAACACATAATTGATGCGATCTTCCAACGGGCTGTCATCAGTAACCCGTGGCATTTTGGAATTGGGGGCCTTGATCGTCAATTGACCACCCATACGATCAGGCGAGTAATCCACTTTGGCATCTTCCAAAAAAGGAATACTGCGCTCCTCAAAATACGCATTGAACCCCTTGAGAGGCACTATGACATCCCCTTCTTTTTGTTCCCCGGGACGACAATACGCAATACAAGTTTCAGCCTGAGCAGTTCCCGGATTCGCCACAAACATACGTATCCCTATGTTTTCATTATCCTTTTGTTTGTCCAACAACGACTTTAAATAGTCCTGGGCTGACTCAGTGATATCAACATTAACCGTCATAACAACAACCTTAAACTGGCTTATACCTGATTAAATTACTCGGGTATTCTACT
>CAMLRJ010000254.1 GCA_946482345.1 uncultured Cellvibrio sp. | reverse complement strand
CGTTATGCCAGGAGTATTATTAATATTTCGGTTGAAGATGAGGGCGCTTATTTGCATATCAGTATTGAGGATGATGGCGATGGTTTTCCGGCGCAAATGTTGGATAAAGATCCGGACAATCAGCATCAACACAATCGTTTGGTTTCAAGTACACAATTGGGTTTGCTGTTTGCACAAAGAATTTTGGATTTACATTATTCAAGTGGAAACAGGGGGTACTTATCTTTAAGTAATGGTGGAATTGAATCTGGTGCAAAAGTGGAATTGTTCATTCCCTGAGCCAATATTTTGAAGGCACTCACCGATAGATAAAAACCGGTTGAAATAGGGTTGGGGCTATAGCATTATCCTGCGCATAGCTGCATCAATAAGGTCTTGATATGTTGAAACTCCGCTTCAAAGAAAATAAATACAATGCGGTCTGGTTGGTAGAGCCGAAAATCACTGTTGGCAGATCAGCCACCAATGCATTGGTTGTAGATGATCCCCACGTGGTTGATGTTCATCTTGAAATTCTGGTGGATAACGAAACCCTGACACTGAAGAATCTGGCACCCACCAGACCAGTGATGGTTAATGATGTTGAAGTGGTAGGTTCATGTAATCTCCGTCCGGAAGACGTTATCACTCTGGGTATTGTTGATTTGATTGTGATTGACCCCAAGCGTGAACCCAAAGCACTGAGTGAAGAGTCCTCCAACACCACTCAGTTGCGTTCACCCGGCAGATCCACAATGTGGTCATTGAAGGCTAACCACACGGCTTTGGCCAATCGGGTATTTCCCCTGAAAGAGTTGACGATTATTGGTCGCGCCAGTGAGTGTGATATCAGTCTGGCTGCTGCCCATTTGTCCCGTCGTCATGCGCAAATACAAGTTATTGAGGGTGGATTGCTGGTAAAAGATTTGGGTTCTGCCAATGGCACGTTCATTAATGGCCAGAGAGTGACTGAAGGTCGCGCCAAAAAAGGGGATGAGATTCGCTTTGATACCCTGAGTTTTGGTGTGATGGGCCCCAGTACTGAAGAATTATCCAAAACCACAGTTCGCAGCACGCCACTGGTGCCGCCCGAGGTTTTGGCAAAACCCAAACCTGCGGTTAAACCTGTTATTCACTCATCTTCCAGTTCATCTGCTCATAAACCCAAACCGGTTGATCAAAGTCCGTCAAGCTCCAACAAGGGGTTGTACGGGTTGTTGTTGATCGCGGCCATAACACTGGTGTTGGTTGCCTTGGTGTTGCTGAATCGCTGATGACAGTCCCATTGGTTTTGTATCACACCTCGGGTTGCCACCTGTGTGAAAAGGCCAGAGATATGCTCTGGCCCCTCTTGTCCTCCTGCGACATAAACCTGACAGAAGTTGATATAGCGGAACATGACTCGCTCATAGCGTCTTATGGTGTCCGTATTCCAGTCATTGCATCCTCTGATGGGTTTGAACTGTATTGGCCCTTTGATCAGGAACAGATTGTTTCCCTGATTCAATCAAAAAGCTGAATTCAATCCTATACTCAAGGGCAAGCAGATCTGCCGGATTGGGGCGAGCTATGTCTAAACTACTGGATTCAATTGACCAACGCACACGGCTGGTAGGTGAAAACCGCCTTGAGCTTCTGATGTTTCGGTTGGCTGGCAAACAATTGTTTGCAATCAATGTATTCAAAGTTCAGGAGGTGGTGAATGTGCCACAGCTCAGATCTGTGCCACACAGTCATCCACATGTTCTGGGTGTGGCGCATTTGCGGGGACAAACAGTACCGGTGATAGACCTGAGTGCCGCCATAGGTGCAGGCCCTTTGCCAGACAAATCCAGATCAAACCTGATCATCGCTGAATATAATCGATCCGTACAAGCCTTCATGATTGGCTCTGTTGACCGCATAGTGAACCTTAATTGGGAGATTATTCTGCCGCCACCCAAAGGAACGGGGAGGGGGCATTTCCTTACCGCCATTACCAAAATTGACGACCAGATTGTGGAAATTCTGGATGTTGAAAGAGTGCTTGCCGATATCATTCCCTACAATACCCAGGTGTCGGATGATGTGTTGAATCGGGAACTTGCCGGGCAAGCCAGGAGTCGTAAGCTGAAGGTGCTGCTGGCGGAAGATTCACCCACTGCGGTGCGGCAGGTCAAAGAAACCATGAGTAATCTTGGGATTGAGGTGATCTCTGTGCAGGATGGGTTGCAGGCATTAAACATGCTCAAACAATGGTCTTCCCAAGGTAAAAAAGTGACCGATGAGATCATTATGTTGGTCACAGATGCGGAGATGCCGGAAATGGACGGTTACCGATTGACTTCTGAAATTCGCAAAGATCCTTTGCTTAAGGATCTTTATATAGTTCTGCATACATCATTGTCAGGCAGTTTCAACAAAGCTATGGTGGACAAAGTGGGTTGTAATGATTTTTTATCAAAATTTCAACCGGATGATCTTGCTGTTGTAGTGCAAAAAAGGTTAAAAGTGTTTCTTGCCGAGCACTCGGAAAATTAAGGATATAGTTGTATGTCAGTTGCTGTTAAATCGATTAAAGAACAACCCAGAAATATTGAGTTCAATATTAATTCAATGAAGTTCTCCGCATTGGAGTGGGGACGCCCCGGGCAACTACCGGTGCTTGCATTACATGGTTGGCTGGATAATGCCGCGAGTTTTTTTCGAATTGCTCCCTTGCTGTCAAATGTACACATTATCGCAGTTGATATGGCAGGACACGGGCAAACTGATCATCGCCTGGGTGCAAGTGCATATCATTGCTTTGATGACATCAGTGATATGTTTTCAATTGCTGATTATTTTGGTTGGGATAAATTTGCGCTTCTGGGGCATTCCCGTGGTGCCATATTCAGTGGGTTGGCTGCGGGTACTTTTCCTGATCGTATTAGTCATCTGGCTTTAATCGAAGGTTTTTTGTTAGAGGGGGTTCCGCCTGAAAAATCACCGCAACAATTGGCCTCTGCGATTAAAGGATTAAATTATCAAATTAATAAATCACTTTCTGTTTATCCGGATATAAAAACCGCCATACATGTTCGCGAGCGCGGCATGTTTCCTTTAAGTCACGAAGCCGCAACCGCCATAACTGAACGTGGATTAAAAGAGAGCAAAGGTGGGTATTCCTGGAGTACAGACCCACGTCTGCTGGCACCAACACCGGTAAAACTGACAACCGAACAATTCAATTCCTTTATCAATAATATTACGGCGCCTTGTGAATTAATTTTGGGCAAAAATGGTTTGCAAAAAACCTATTCGAATTATTTAAAAGAAGTTGCCAGCTTTCCTTTCGTCAAAGCTCATTTATTGGAAGGTGGACATCACCTGCACATGGAAAATGATGCGCAGGAAGTCGCTGCGATATTTAATAAATTTTTTTCAAAATGAGTTCTGTATGCGAATCTCACTCACATACTGCAGTACTTTTTAATGAAATCCTGATGCGTTGACAGCATAGCCATATTGTTATCAACTTCAGCTGCAACATTATTCAGGAAATGTTGCAGCTCTCGTTCTGACATCAGATCAACAATCGGATGATAGGACGAGGGGACAATCCCTTGACCAAGCATCACCTGAGTCCACGAATCCAATCGAAATAATTCGCCTTCAACCTGAAAGGATCTTCCAAGATCTTTAAAAAGATTTATTCGATGCATAAGATCATCAGGAACTTCCATATCCTTACAGTAACGCCAAAAAGGGCTGTCATCACGCTCGGTGGCTTTGTAGTGCAAGATAATAAAATCCCTGATTCTGATAAATTCGCTGGCCGCCTGAAGATTGTACTCGTCAACAATTGATTGTTTGATTTCGTCGTGTGGAAATAACTGTAACAAACGGGTTACTGCAGTCATGATCATATGAATACTGGTTGATTCCAGCGGTTCCAAAAAACCGGAAGCAAGGCCCATTGCAATACAATTTTTATTCCAGGATTTTTTGCGTCTGCCGGTTTTAAATTTTATAACTCGCGGCTCAGTGAGTACTTTGCCATCCATACTTGAAAGCAACATATTGGTTGCTTCATCCTCAGACAAATGACGACCGGAAAAAACGATTCCATTACCCACCCTATGCTGTAAAGGAATTTGCCAACGCCATCCTGCATGATGCGCAATCGATTTTGTATAGGGCACAGCCGGAGTT
Source organism: uncultured Cellvibrio sp. (assembly GCA_946482345.1). The sequence continues at coordinate 1,504 of CAMLRJ010000254.1, read as the reverse complement.
GTCGATTCAGTTTGAATTGCAATGGCGCTATCACAAGGTAACCAGTGCCCCCATTCTTCGAAACCTGTCTGCAGCGTTTGCTCGATCAGTAAACCTCTCATGCCGGTACAATCGATAAATAAATCTCCCGGAATTTCCTGGCCTGCATCCATTTTGATTGCTGCAATAAAACCTGACTCAGGGTCTTGTTGTACCTCGGCTATTTTTCCTTCCACTCGTTTTACGCCGCGAGCTTCAGAGCGCTCTCTAAGAAAATTGGCGTAGCGTCCGGCATCAAGATGAAATGCGTAATTTATTTTGGTGTTGTCATTAATAGAAAAACGATTTGCTACAGCCGCTTTATATTCAAGGCAATAATGACCAAACTCATCCGCTATTCCCAACTTCCGGCCCCTAAGCCAAAAATGGATGAAGTCAGTAATTAATGTTTGTTTGCCTGTGAAACCAAAAGAGTGAATATATTTTTCGCCAATTTGTTTCCAGTTTTCAAATTGAATACCAAGTTTAAATGTAGCATTGGTTGCACGCATAAATTCCTGTTCATTAATACCCAATAATCGATGAAAAGTCCTCATGGGTGGAATGGTTGCTTCACCTACACCAATGGTTCCAATTTCCTGAGATTCCACCAGGGTGATATCGAGTATTTCTCCCATTTGATGTGAAAGCGCAGCGGCGGCAATCCAGCCCGCTGTGCCGCCACCGGCGATTACTATATTCATTTTTTTATTTGCTATTTTATTATTTGTCATTTTAGTCAACGATTTAATTTATTAATAAGAAAAGCTCTTAATTTTCTAACACCAAGTCTATCTAGTGTGTGTAAAAAACCTCTTGCTTCTGTTGGAATGTAGGAGTTGGCTTTTTCAGCACCATCAAAAATATAATGATTAAAAATATGTTTCCAGGCTTCCCGTTCATGAGCCGATTTGTCCCTGATCCCCAACATTGCCATGTGGAGTGCATTCATACCGGAAGTTAAAAAAGACGGAGCATCTTCCCACCAGTAATTAACCAATACATTGTAAGGTTCCAGGCTTTCTACATGATGCCACCACATACTGGGCATATATAAAGCGTCCCCCGGTTCCAAATCCGCTACTTGAGCTGTCAGGAGTGCGTCTTTAAATTGAGGGAATTTTTGAAAATCCGGATTTTTAAAATCAACCAAACTAATGACTTGTCCACCGGGTGTTGGCTCGAGTGGCCCAGGATAAAGGTTACTGATTTGATCAGGAGGAAAAAGTGTAAATCTGCGTTTGCCTGCAACACAGCAGGCTATATTGTCCAGCGCATCAAAATGACAAGTTGCTGTAGTGGCACCACCAATCCAGATACTCACTCTTTCTTCGGTTGCATCAGCATGTTTATTTCTGGGAATGACAATATCATTTTTGTTTCTAAATCCCGGTAGGTGCGTATCAATAATATTGGAAGCAATATAGTAGGTTGGATAATTGCTTTGATGTTTTCCTTCGAGAATTGCATCCAGAGTTTCATCGAC
>CAMLRJ010000253.1 GCA_946482345.1 uncultured Cellvibrio sp. | reverse complement strand
CTAATAGACGAGCTAAACCCTTCTGAAGTTTGGATACTTGAAAAGCAAAATGATGGCTTTTCAAAAATAACGAGAGCATCTGATGTTCAAGAAGTTGTAGAAATGGTCAATCAAGGGTTAACCCTTGGAAGTCTATGGTATAGCGATCATATTGACAGCAGGATCTAACAAGAATGCACTTTGAAATATTAGTTGAAGGTCAATGCGAGCTCACAACATTATCTATTCTGATGCCTAAAATTTTAGGTTCGTACGGCGAGGGCAACACGTGGAAAATCCATAAGCACCAAGGAATTGGATCAATACCAAGCAATAATAAACCATATAACCCGCTAGACAGATCCCTACTAGGGCAGCTGCCTATGAAAATTGCTGCATATGCCGAAGTCAATGACAGCAACAGGGTAATAGTGGTTCTGTTAGATTTGGACAAGCTTGATCAAGACGAAATTCATAGCGAGCTAAAAAAGTTAATTCCCGAAAAATCCAACTTGGCAATCAAATTTTGCTTTGCAGTAGAAGAACTGGAAGCTTGGTTTCTCGGTGACGCTCAAGCAATTAAAAACTCTTACCCAACATTTAATCAAGCACTCTACAGCCAATATATTCAGGATTCTATTTGCGGCACGTGGGAATTACTTTCAAGAATCATTGGTAGTCACATAGCGGATCTTCCAAAGAGAGATAGGCGAGTCGCAATGGAAAAGTGTCAGTGGGCTAAAAAAATAACACCCCACATGAATATTCAATTAAATAAATCACCCAGCTTTACTGGTTTCTATGACCAATTATTGAATTTAAGATCCTAAATAAAAAGCGCCATTTACAATTCATCGGATGCCATGTGTTTGCAATCGCACATTTTGCTTTGCGATTGCGCTTATCATTAATCCTTTTTCGCAAACGCAGGATGTTGTTTTAATGCTTGTAATTGATGATTAAAAAACTCTTTCTCTTCATCGGTTTCAGCTTTATCAAAATTTTCCTGAATGATGCTGCGTATTTTGTCTGTTAGTTTCTTGATATCCGGATGGGTTTGGTGCAAAGCAAACGCCTTGTTTGCATTGTGGGTGGCGCCTTCCAGATCACCCAGAGATAAACCCAAATTTCCTTCATTGATAAACTGTTTAAATTGCTGTTGCTGATCCAGTGTTAAAGAGTCGAATGGAATTTCTTCTACCTGAATGGTTTGCACATAAAAATAATTGGCGATTCCCATAATTAATATCAGTGTCAGACCAATTAAAATCCGACGAGGAGCTTTGATTGCTCGATAAAAACCACTGATAAACGATTTTGCATCTGCGACACGATCAGCACGGCGCAAGGCAACTGATTTCAACAGCAAACGCCGCAACAACATATTACTGACAGGTGGAACATCAGCGTGCAATTTTTCTTTCAATGCGGCGTTGGCAGGCCTGTCGCCGTAAGGATGATTGCCACCGAAAATCTGGCAAGCAATTATACCCAGCGCATAAATATCATCACTGGGATGTGGTGATTCCGAATTCAGCATTTCCAAACTGGCATAAGAATAGGTTAGCGCGCCCAATTCACCTGCATCAAAATTATCCTGATAACCTTCCTGATTGGCTGCTCTGGCAATACCAAAGTCCAACACTTTGATTGTGCCTTCGTTGGTGACAAAAATATTAGCGGGTTTTAAATCGGAATGGATCAAACCTTTTGCATGGGCATAAGCCAGCGCTTGGGCAATTTGCAAAATAAACTGGGTTTTTTCTTTGAAACTTAATGCTGCAATTTTTTCCTTGTGTTTAAGGAAATCACTCAGTGATTGCCCCTTGAGTTCTTCCATGGTGAGATAAATCAAATCGTCATCACGATCAAAATCATAGACAGTGACTATGTTGGGATGCGCCAGCTGTTGAGTTTTTTTCGCTTCGCGCTGTAAGGTAATTAACGCACGCGGGTGACGTTTGAAAGCATCACCTAAAATCTTTATCGCCACATAAGGTTGCGGGTCACCGGCTTCCTGCTTACGCAAATCCAGTGCGCGATAAACGGCTCCCATACCACCTTCACCCAACAGGCTATCCAAAATAAAACGCTGTTTGATTTTGTCGCCAATCAATAAAAATCTTTCTTCCTGATTGTTATTTTTTCCAGATTTTACAGCAGAGTTAACACGGGTTTTTTCTTGTGGTTCAAGAATTCGAGTTGCAATCTCTGTAGGCACTGCAATTTCTGTGGGCATTTCGTTTTTAGGTGTTATTCGGGTTTTGTCTTCCATTCTTGCACACTCGGTTATATAAGTTATTAAAAGAAACTAAAGCCAACCTGAAATAATTTTTCTATATCGCGAATATGTTTTTTCTGTAACAGGAAAATAATAAGATGGTCGCCACTTTGTACCACCAGATTATCGTGTGCGATTAATACTTCACTGCCTTTTGCAGCCGCTCGTACAATTGCACCTATATTCGCACCTTCGGGAAGGTCTATATCCTCAAGTGCTTTACCGACAACTTTCGATGACTTGGCATCGCCGTGCGCAATAATTTCTATTGCTTCAGCCGCGCCGCGACGCAACGAATGCACGCTCACAATATCGCCGCGACGCACATGCGCTAACAAACTGCCAATGGTGGTCGTTTGTGGGGAAATTGCAATATCGATGTCACCACCCTGCACTACATCCACATAAGCGGGATTGTTGATCAGTGTCATCACTTTGCGCGCACCCAATCGCTTGGCTAACATCGACGACATAATGTTGGCTTCATCGTCATTGGTCAGCGCAAGAAAAACATCTGTGTCTTCTATTCCTTCTTCCATTAGCAACGCTTTATCCGATGCACTGCCTTCAAGTACAACTGCACGCTCAAGTTGCTCTGATAATTTAATGCAACGCTGTTTGTTAAATTCAATAACGCGAACTTTGTAACGATTTTCCAACATTTTTGCCAAACGCAAACCAATATTACCGCCGCCTGCAATCGTGATGCGTTTATAGGCCACTTCCAATCGACGCAGCTCACTCATGACCGCGCGGATATCAGCGCGTGTCGCAATAAAAAATACTTCATCATCGGCTTCAATCACCGTTGAGCCTGTCGGCACTATCGCTCGATTTCTACGATAAATGGCAGCAACGCGCGTTTCAACCGATGGCATATGCTCACGCAAAAAACGTAATTCCTGACCCACTAACGGACCACCGTGATAAGCCTTAACCGCAACCAATTGCACTTTGCCATCGGCAAAATCCAATACTTGCAAAGCACCGGGTTGTTCAATCAAACGATAAATATATTCTGAAACCAATTGCTCGGGGCTGATAATAACGTCTATGGGTATTGCACCCGAATCAAAAAGTTGGTGATGATTTTGATAAGACGTTGCACGCACCCGCGCAATTTTTGTCGGCGTTTTAAATAAACAATAAGCAACCTGACAAGCCACCATATTAATTTCATCATCGCTGGTGACTGCAACCAACATGTCAGCATCTTCGATACCTGCCTGAATCAAAATATCAGGATGCGCCGCAGGGCCCGCCACCACACCAATATCCAAACGGTCCCGCAATTCACGCAAACGCGCTTCGTCGGTATCCACTACTGTAATGTCGTTGGATTCACTGGCCAAATGTTCAGCCAAACTACCACCAACCTGCCCCGCTCCCAAAATAATAATTTTCATGAAAAGACCTTTGTCGATCGCTCATCAGAATGTCAATTGCTTAATGGGCGCGATTATGGGCGTCTGAATCTAACTGCGCAAGTACACCACGGAATTGTCACGATAGAGATTGATTTTTGAAGATGAATTTATCATGCTGACGACCGACAATATTCGGATTATTGTTGATCAAAAAAAGAAAACATTGAGGACTTTTTATAATGCAATCAGGATTTCACAACTACTACAATTGTCGTTTTATTCATTTATGCTTTTTGGCAATCTCTGTGATCAGCAGTGGTGCATATGCCACTGAAACAACTAACAGCAGCGGGCTTTTACCTCTGGAAGTTTTTTACAACGATGCGGCGATAGAAGATATAGAATTATCGCCTGATGGAACCCATATTCTTGCATTAAGAAATATAGGTGGTGACACAGCTGTGATGGTGATGGATCTGGCCACCAACAAATCATTTTATCCCGCTAAAACCGACAACAAACAATTTAAATTTAATTGGGTGACATGGGCCAATAATGATCGCCTTTTAATGAGCGCACGATTTGACAGCCGCATGCTGAATGGCACCAAATACATGCAAAGTCGCTTGCTTGCAAAAGATGCAAAAAAAGATTCGAAACTGATGGTGCTGATTAAGCCTGATGAAGATGCAGGCTGGGTGAGTCAATTTCAGGACAACGTCATCAGTTTTATGCAGGATGATCCTGATCATATATTGGTAAGTGTCGATCGCGAAGTTCCTTTGCATCAAACTGTTTACAAAGTAAATGTAAACAACGGAAGAATGTCTAAATACAAAAAATCATCAAACGTGATCAAATCCTGGTATGCAGATCGCGAGGGCGTTATTCGCGTTGGCGAAGCCTACAATGAAAAAAAACGAACAGTTACCTACAAAATTCTTGACCCGAAAACTGAAAAATGGACAACAGCATGGCAGTATGTGGTGTTGGATGAACCCGGTATCAGCATCGCCGGATTTGGCAGCAACTCAAATGAATTATTTATTTTCGCTGATCATGAAGGGCGCCAGGCATTATTCAAAGTGGATTTGTCAAAACCGGGATTTCCGAAAGAATTAATCCTGAGCAATAAAAATTATGATGTTAACGGTCGTTTAATTTATTCAACAGCACTTAAAGAAGTGGTTGGCCTTTATTACAACGATGGCAGCTCAAAAAGTATTTTCTGGAATAAAGAATTTCAGGCATTCCAGGCAGGTATAGACAAAGCCATGCCGAAAACCAACAACTACATCATCAGCATGAGTGATGATGCCAGAAAATATATTTTGTTCTCATCCAACAGCACCAACCCCGGCACTTATTATTTTGGTGATCGAGATAAAAAAACACTGGACTATCTCGCAAGTTCTTATCCCGATTTGACGGAAGACATATTGGTTAAAAAAGAATTAAGAAAATATAAAGCTCGTGATGGCCTGGAATTGGATGGCTATTTGTCCTTACCTAAAAATTTTGCCGCCAAACCTTCTGCCACAATCATTTTTCCGCACGGTGGCCCTATGAGCGAAGACGGTTTGGATTTCGACATTTTTTCCACATTTATGGCGAATAGAGGCTATGTAGTTTTTCAACCAAACTTCCGGGGCTCATCTGGTTACGGTCATGATTTTATGATGAAAGCTGTCGGTGGTTACGGTTTGGAAATGCAGGATGACCTTGAAGATGCGGTGAAGTATTTGGTAGAGCAAAAAATTGCTGACCCCAAACGCGTGTGTATTGCAGGTGCAAGTTATGGTGGCTATGCGGCATTAATGGGCGCAACCAAAACACCGGATTTATTTCAATGTGCAATCAGTTTTGCAGGTATGTCTGATTTGATAAAAATGCAAGACAGTTATAGAAACTTTGTAAACTCTACTGTCGCACGCAAACAATTTGGAGAAGACTCCGGTCAACTAAAAAAGACTTCCCCTGCGCGCATGGTTGAAAACGTAAAGATACCGATCCTGCTAATTCATGGTAAAGAT
>CAMLRJ010000252.1 GCA_946482345.1 uncultured Cellvibrio sp. | reverse complement strand
CAAATATTCAGCGGCCGAATATAAGCGTTGGAAAGATAAGCACGTCCACGCAAAATACGCGCGGACTCCTGTATCTGTTTGCGATTGAGTTTGTCGCCCGGCTTGAATAGCAATTGCGCTGCAACTACTTTTGGACGCGTATTAATATGAAGCTTATTGACGAATCGGTAGAGGCGATTATTTTCGTCGGGATTATTTTCATCAAATACTGGCATGGTGTTGTATTCGATGTGCCGAATAGTTTTGCCGTCGAGACCATCAAACCAATGCAAATCCACACGGGATTCTTTTAAGTCCGCAATATCGGGTACTTCATATTCAAAGGGGTGACAAGACGGATCGTAAGGGAAATCAGATTTTTCTTCGGCCCATCCCAAAATCGGTAATCCAAGCAAGAGCAAACCTAACTTACGCATAATGGATCCTGATACATTGTTTATTCCAGTGGCAATTGCCATCAATGATGGGAATGGCCCTGATCATCCGTGGAGGATTGTGAATTCTGTTGATTATCGGAATGATGCATGGAGTGATCACCTTGATGATGTTTGTGCATAGAATGATCCTGGCCCATATCGGTTTGATCTTGTGGCATTTCCATAATGTGATGATGATGCTGATGCCCTTGCTTGAATACACCGCCCCCCCACAAAGTCCAAACGCCGAACAATATAATCAGTATGGCCATAGCCCAGCGAAGCTGTTTGATCCGCAACCAGCGATTGAGTTCCTGAGCCAGGACACCAGAGAGCCAAACGCTGGGTAAAGTGCCAAGACCAAAAGCCAACATCAAACTGGCTGAGCCGACAGCTGAACCCGAGGTTACAGCGTAGGTCAGTGCAGAATAAACCAACCCGCAAGGCAACCAACCCCAGATAAATCCCAGCAACAAGGCTTTGGATGTCGAATCGACAGGCATTAATTTTTTGCCTAAAGGTTGGATGTAAACCCACAAATATCGGCCTGCTTTTTCCAAATGAATTAATCCTTTCCACCAATCGGCTAAATAAAGTCCCATGGCGATTAACAACAAACCCGCCAGCCAACGCAGAAAAGTCAGACCACCACCAGTGACTAATTGTTCAACCAATCCACCTAGCAATAAACCTATGACAGCGTAACTAAAAATGCGGCCAATATTGTATGAAAACAAAATCCACCAACGCGATGCGCGACGCTTTTGCGGTATCGCCATACTCAATGCGCCCATAATGCCACCGCACATGCCTATGCAATGTGCACTGCTTAATAAACCCAATAAAAATGCAGCCGTGATTGCGGTGATGTCAAAGGTCGAAGCGAAATCAAACGTCATAGGGAAGAGTTCTTGTTTTGAGGTTCTTGTTCAGAATTGGAAAGGGAATTTTTTTTAGCTGTTTCATCAAACAAAATTCGATGAGCTTCGGTATCCAGATTGTCATACTGGCCATTGTGAATAGCCCAAAATAATACTTTTACTGCTATAGCAATAAAAATTAACGCTACCGGCACTAAAAAATAAAGACTTTCCACAAAAACCTTCTCTAATGATCAGCAACAAAATCTTGCGTTTAAGGTAAACCGACAAACCTATTTTAGCGGGTTAATCGCAAAGCGTTAAAAATGACAATCAGGGAACTCAGTGTCATGCCTATCGCGGCAAGCCAGGGCGCCACCCAACCGGCCGCTGCTAATGGTAATGCCAATAAATTATAAATCAGGGAATAACGCAAATTTTGTTTCATAATTTTTTGTGCATCACGTGAAACTGCCAATGCCTTGATTATCACCTGCAAGTGATTATTTAATAACAAAGCATCGGCACGGGTTTGTGCAAGGTCAGACGCTGCCGCCATAGCCACTGATACATCTGCACCGGACAACACTGGAATATCATTAATGCCATCACCCAGCATCAGCACTTTATCACCATCTGCCTGACGTTTTTTCAACTGCGACAATTTGTCTTCCGGTCTTGCTTCTGCGATCCACTCCATAATACCCAGTTGATCAGCAACCCGACTCACCGCAGCTGCATGATCACCACTGATTAATTCAACTGCAATGCCCTGCTCCAATAAATCCTGTATCAATTGTTTGGCATCGGGTCGCAACTGATCCTGTAATCCTATCCAGGCAATATTCTGCTGTTGATTCGATAATAACAACCAGGTGTGTTCGGCATCCGGCGGCACTAATTTTTCAGTGGTTACATTTGCAAATTCCGCACGACCCAATCGAAAATATTTTTGTGGCGATTTGAATAAATCCCTTTGCACAAATGCAGACTGCCCGTCACTTTCAATATCCACTATTGCTTCTACACCTTCAGCCGTTATTTGTTGCACTTGCGTGGCTGTGTATTTTCCTGACCAGCTATGAAAAGCGGTGGCTAATGGATGATTGGAATTTTGTTCCAGTGCCGCCGCTATGGATAAAATTGTTTCGCGTGAAGCCAGTGAATGCGACTCACTCACACATAATTCGACTTTGTTGACAACAAATTCACCCTTGGTCAAAGTTCCGGTTTTATCAACAATCACCCGATTAATTTTGGTGAGTGTTTCAATAACATGACCACGTGTCACCAAAAAACCCTGCTTACGTAAATTCGCAGTAGCCGCCGATAATGCAGCGGGAATCGACAGTGATAATGCACAAGGACAGGTGACAACCAACACTGAAAGCGTGATCCAGAATGCGCGCTCGGGTTGATACCACAACCAAAAACCCATCACCAATACACAAAAAATTAATAATCGCGCAATAAAAAATCGGGCGATTCTATCGGCCATCACCAATTGATTGGGTTTATCTTCAGCTGCTCGCGTAGCCAGTTTTTCAATCGCTGATAATTGTGTGTCCGCACCGACAGCGGTCACCTGGATTTTTAACTGACTGTGATGATTCAACGTGCCTGCAATCACAGAATCGCCAGTTGTTTTGGTGACGGCTTGTGACTCACCGGTTAACAGTGACTCAATCACCGCGCTATTGCCTTCGAGTACACGACCATCGCAAGGAAATGTTTCGCCCGATTTTACCAATACCTGATCACCTGGCTTTAATACAGAAATGGGTAAGACCTCTTCTTTTTGATCGCGAATGCAACAGGCAGTGAGCGGCATTAATTGCGCAAGATTGGAAAATGCCAAACGATTTTTATGCCGGGCTCGCAATTCCACATAACGCCCCAGTAACAAGAAAAAAGTAAACATGGAAACTGATTCGAAATACACTTCACCGGTTCCTGTTACTGTTGCAAACACACTCGCTAAATAAGCAAGGCCAATTGCCAATGCAACCGGCACATCCATAATCAAATGTTTTTGTTGCAAACTTCTGAGTGCATTTTGAAAAAAAGGTTTTGCTGAAAAAAATACAACCGGTGTTGCGACCAACAAGGATAGCCACCGCAAAAAATCCATCCAGAAACCGGTGGCACCGGCATAAAGACCTACAGCAACCATCATGGCTTGCATGCTGCCAAAACCGGCAACACCAATTCGAAATAAAGCCAGACGATTTTCTTTTTTAATTAACGCTTGTTGTTGCTCGTCTGTTGCCGGACGAGCCTGATAGCCAATATCAGCCAGCTCTTTTAATAAAATCGACAAGGGATAATCCGCTTGCCATACCAGGCTGGCCCTGTGCGTAGTCACATTCACGGAAACCGATTTTACTGCCGGATTTTTTTTCAAATGAGTTTCAATCAACCAACTGCAAGCAGCACAGCTCAAACCTTCCAGTAATAAACTGGCTTGTCGTGTGTCCTTTGTGAAGGGAATAACAAATGAAGATTGCACTTCGGGCAAATCATAAATGGAAAAATCGGTTAGCGACGGATCTATCTTGCGATTGGTTTGCGAGCGGTATTGATAAAAACTTTCCAAACCGCCATCCACAATTGCCATAGCCACTGCCTGGCATCCGGGGCAACACATGGATCGCGGCTGCCCATCAATCACCACCGGAAAATTAACGGAGGCAGGAACAGGCAGCCCGCAGTGATAGCAGTTCTGCATTCTGCAGTAACCTATTGCACACGAGGTTTCAGCCAGGCATCCCGGGTAGCTGAAAAATGTATCTGGCCACTCAGCGTCCATTCGGCGTCATTCCTGTTCGCCAGTGTGTCTGTAGCATAAAGTGTGAGATACCAATTATATTCAGGACGTGTCTTTAACTCTCCTTCATACTGATTGGCTGTTTTTTTATGTAACACAATAATTTGATCCAAAGACGCTTTTACCGGATGCCCCATATTCAATAACAAAATATCCGGATGCGATTTTCCATCCATACGCGGGTGATCAAAGCGCAAATTAACTTTATTTTTATCCAGATCAAATTTCACTAATGCAATTAATCCCAACTCACTGGCACGTTTGTCTTGATCCAGTGTTTGATTAATCATGCGACCTTCTTTGTAATAATTATCAATCACTACATCGTCAGCATTATTCAACGCAATTGATACAGTGAAACCACACATGATGATGATAAAAATCAGTGGCCCAAAAACAAACCAGAACCAAAACTGACGGTACCAGGGCGCCGTCTCTTCATGCGCAGCCTGATCAATCTGATGTGGTAAATTTGACATAATCAAGGTCCAATAAACGTAGTTTCATGTATTGCGATGATGTTGGAATTTTCGCGCGCTTTAACAATAAACCTAATAGTATTTTTTTGATGTTTTAATTCACTTCGGTTGATACTGACACGCACAGGCATAGTCAGGATTTCACCTTCCAATACATCGTAATTTTTATAGCCCTGAATTGAAAAATTACCTTCACCTTCCACCAACAAATCATACACATGGGTTTTTCTGTCCATATTGATGATTTTTACTGTGTAAACATTTTGAATCTGATTTTCAACTTCGCGATACATTTTCACACCGCGATCACGCTGCGCCTCAACTGCTACCGGCACACGATTGACAATCGAATATACAAACAGGCCCAGCATAATCGAGAGCATCAAACCGTAACCCAGTAATCGCGGACGAAACACTTTGGTGCTGCCGGTTTGAATGGCGTCTTCTGTGGTAAAACTGATTAATCCTTGCGGATAACCCATTTTATCCATCACCTGATTACAAGCATCAACACATAAACCACAATCAATACATTCCGCTTGCAAACCATCGCGAATATCGATGTTCACCGGGCAAACCTGCACACACCAGGAGCAATCCGTACAATCACCCAAGCCTTTTGCTTTGTAATCTTCATTGGGTTTACGTGGGCCGCGTTTTTCACCGCGCAGCGGATTGTAAGAAACCGTCAAGGTATCTTTGTCGTACATCACCGCCTGGAATCGCGCATAAGGACAAATATATTTACAAAATTGTTCACGCATAAAACCGGCGTTCATGTAAGTCATGGCAGTAAAAATTCCTGTCCAGACAAAAGGCATAAACTCCATATCGAAAGTAAAAAAACCGGTAACCAATTCGCGAATCGGCGTGAAATAACCAACAAAAGTTAATGAAGTCACCAGCGAAATACTGATCCACAAAAATTGCTTGGCACCTTTGCGCCACAATTTTTCCAAACCCCAGGGTTGCGCATCCAATTTCATGCGTTTATTTCTGTCGCCTTCACAGACATGTTCGGCCCAGATAAACATCTGCGTCCACACTGTTTGCGGACAAGTAAACCCGCACCAGACGCGTCCAACCAACACCGTCACTG
>CAMLRJ010000251.1 GCA_946482345.1 uncultured Cellvibrio sp. | reverse complement strand
TTCGCCTGTGACATGGCCTGCAGCGGTATCACCTACATAGAAGTAAAGTGGTTTACCTTTGTAAGCCCATTGTTTAACGCCAGTGTTGACGTCGCGAACAATCACAGTGAAATCACCAAAATCTTTTGCATCACTTGGCGCATACAAAGCAGGCCAAACCGCGAGGCAACCACCGAAACAATTGGTCACGCCGGGAGTATCGTCATCAAAGGTATAGAGAGTGAAATCAAGACGGGAATTATCTGCAGCACCACTGGCATTGACGATATTTCCATGTGCGACAAACAAACGGCCTTCGGTTGAATGATTATTCACAGCAACAGGTGCAGTGCGTGCGACATACCAATTATTGCCAATCGCTTCGCCATTAAATTGTCCGGCTGCGGTATCGCCCACATAAAAGTAGAGTGGCATTCCATTCAGTGCCCATTGTTTTTCGCCGCTACCACGAGTGATCAAAGAGTAAGGTGGTGTTGCCACTGCACCTGCGTGTGCAATTAATGCAGGCCAATTTGTTAAACAACCGCCCGTACAATTACTAACACCTGCGGTGTCGTTATCAAAAGTGTAAAGCGTAAAACCCTGACGCAATTGACTGGTGACTTGTTCAACGCCACTCACAGGTGCGGCAACTTTTACTGTACCTGCAGCAACCAAATGACTGCCTAAAGTGGTATTGGCTGCAACCAATGTCGGCATGGGTCTGGCAAGCACCCAGTTGGTGATGGCTTTACCCAGAGTTTGTCCTGCGGCCGTATCGTTTTTGAAAAAATACAAAGGCTTACCATGAAAAGCCCACTGCAAAGCAGTCCCCGCTGTGCCCATACTGCGTTCAATAATTGAATAGGGTGCTTCGGCTACATCATTCGCATTTGCCAATAAAGGCGGCCAGTTCACCAGACAATTGCCATTACAGTTGGAAACACCGGTTGTATCGTTAGCAAAAGTGTAAAGACTGAATCCTTCACGATTCAGCAACTGCGCCGTAAAACTGGTATTGCCACCTGCCTCCGGCATACCCACCATGACGTCACCCGCCGCAACAAAATAATCACCGTCCGCTGCATTAAGTTGTGTATCAATCAATTTCACTGGCGGAATTAAAGCAACAGCAGCAGAACTTGATGATGAACTCGAACTGACTGAACTGGACAGGCTTGAACTCACAGAACTGGAAACTGTGGATGATGATGTAGTGGAACTGGAAGAACTTGAGCTGATACTCGACGAATAGGAAATAGATGAATAAGCACCAGGCGAAGAATATGCACCACCTCCACCCCCGCCGCTACCGCCACCACACGCACTTAATAACAGACTTGAACCCAGAATAAGAAAGTAAAACTGATTTGAGAATTTCATTGGATGTCTCCTTTGTTTTGATAGTCGGAAACATCTACGGGCTGATTTGAAAAAGGTTGCAGTCATTTTTCAGGCTTGTTTTTAAAAACTTGCCAGAACATCATTTCGCAGCCAAAATACTGGTTGCAAATACAGTATTCTGGAGTGGTGATTATGAGTGACGAACATGACCTGATCCAAACCGATCAGTGGATTCCACCCAAACCCCAGGCGATCAAAGGTCGCGGGGCTGTGAGCAATATCATCGGGCGATTTGAAATCCAGCAAAGCGAAAAAACGGATGACGGCTGGTATCAGGAAGAAGATGCGGACAAGAGCATCAAAACCCATGTCACCGAAGAAATTGCCAAATCCATTCTCACCCGCAATCAATCACCGGATTTACCTTTCAGTGTTTCACTCAACCCTTATCGCGGTTGCGAACACGGATGCATTTATTGTTTTGCGCGACCAACACACGCTTATTTGGGTTTATCTCCAGGTCTTGATTTTGAAACACGATTATTCGCCAAAACCAACGCTGCATTTTTATTGCGACAGGAACTCGCACAAAAAAATTATCAGGCTTCACCGATTGCGTTTGGTGTTAATACCGACGCCTATCAACCCTGTGAACGCGAATTGCGTTTAACACGCAGTTTGTTGGAGGTTTTACACGAGTGCCAACATCCTGTTGGATTAATTACAAAATCCTCATTAATTGAACGCGATATTGATTTGATCAGTGATATGGCGAAAAAAAATCTGGCGATTGTCGCGATTACGATTACCACACTTGATCATCAAGTATCGCGCCAACTGGAACCCCGCGCTGCATCACCCACACGACGCTTGCAAGTGATTCAACGTTTAGCCGACGCAGGCATTCCCGTTTCTGTGAGTGTCGCGCCCATCATTCCCTTTGTGACAGAACAGGAATTGGAAAATGTATTGAAGTCCGCTGTCGATGCCGGAGCCAAAGCAGCGGGATACACCATTTTGCGTTTACCGCACGAAGTGAACCCATTATTTCAAGAATGGCTAAACACCCATTTCCCCGAACGCGCCGAACGCGTCATGAATCGCGTCCGCGACATGCGCGGCGGAAAAGATTACAAAGCCGAATTCGGCAGCCGCATGCGCGGCGAAGGCGTCTGGGCCGATCTAATCCGCCAACGCTTTTTAAAAACCCTAAAACGCCTCGGCATAATCCACCACGGCCGTTTTGGTGAATTAAATTGCGATTTATTTAAGAAGCCGCAATTTATTCCGGCGAAGCGAGATGAAGAGCAGTTGGATTTGTTTGGGTGAATGGATTTTTAGTAAGCCGTACACTATTCGCAAAAAACTGAACATGGTATATAGCATTAATCATCAATGGCTTATCGCGATAAATAAATGACCATAATAGAGCGCACGTTCTGGTTTGAGACAGAGCCAAATAAAGGTAAGAAACAGCTAAACCAAGCTGACATTCTTAAAAAAACAGAACCTATAGTTATTCTCGGTGAAGCCGGGATGGGCAAAACTACTCTACTTGAGTGGATTGGTAACCATCAAGATTATGCATACTGCACAGCAAGTAAATTTATTAACCGACATAACCCTCAAACCCTAATTGAAAATAAGCGAGTACTAGTAATTGATGCACTTGATGAAAAAGCGTCTCAAAAAGATGGTGATGTATTAGATCAAGTTCTTCGTAAACTAGGCGAAATCAACTACCCGCAGTTTATTATTTCCTGTCGCGTCGCAGATTGGAGAACGGCTACGGCATCAGTCGCAATCAACGAGCAGTATGAAGAAAATCCTCTAGTTCTTCATCTAGAGCCACTTACAGATAGTCAAATACTACAATTTTTGTCAACCAAATTTGATCCAACTTTCTCATCCAATGTAATGCGTCACTTCTCAACTTTAGGTCTACATGAATTACTTGGAAACCCACATACATTAAATCTAATTTCTAAAATTGCGAATACCGGAAGCCTTCCTGAAACAAAAAGCGAGCTTTTTGAAAAAGCAGTAGAAGAACTGTATGAAGAACACAATGAACACCATGCTGGAAGACAACTAACAAAAGAAGTTGCTTTAAATTCATCAGGTGCAGCTTTTGCAACTCTAATTTTGAGTGGGAAAAATTCAATTTCAGATAAAGCCATAGCGAACCTTGATGATGACGAAGTTTCTATTCTTGAAATTAGAGAGTTTCCCGCTGCAGGTGAAATAGCCTTAGCAATTAGTAGCAGACTTTTTAGAGGCATAGGCGGTGACCGATTCACCTATGTCCATAAGAGTATCGGTGAATACCTCGGCGCAAGATGGCTAGCAACTCTTGCTGACACCAAGAGAAAGCGTCGGAGGCTACTAAGATTATTTCATGATAAAGGTATTGTTCCATCGAGTATTAGAGGAATTCACGCATGGCTTGCAACATATCCTGAATTTTCAGAAAAAGTAATCGCGGCTGATCCTGTTGGTGTAATTGAATATGGAGATGCAAATTCATTTGATGAAAGGCAATCTCGGCTTTTAATAGACGCCCTCGAAAGGGTAGCAAATGACAATCATCAATTCATAAGTTGGTTTGATAATACAGTTAGCGGAATTTTTCATCCGGGGTCCTTCGAAAGAATAGATTACCTAATAAGCTCAACTGCCCATCCTCTACGGCTCCGCGTCTTGTTAATTGACTCAATGGTAGGCGTCACAGGGGCTAATCACTTCTCCAATACGTTAATCACCATCATAAAAAACATCAATGAAGCACCTGTTTGTAGAAGGGCAGCTTGCCAAGTATTAAGCAAATCGTTACCAATAGAAGAATGTGCAAAAATTATAAAAGAACTACATTCACAAAATAATAATGAATCAACTCGCTTAGCAATTGAATTCAGCGGAGATATTGACTATCAATTTATAGATGATCAATTATTGGTAAATCTAGTGATTGAACACGCAAAAACAGAAAAGGATGTTGTAGGTGTTTTTTGGCATCTAGAAACCAATTTTCCACCATCAAGATTGGGTAGCTTGCTTGATTGTTTAGCAATTTCAGCAGAATTAACAGGAAATGCAGATGACCGACCAGGGAACGAAGATATAACAGATTTTGCATATCAGCTGATAATGAGATTTTTGTCTACCAGCAACACTTCAGCTGAAAGACTATGGTCTTGGTTAAGCCCTTTTCATAGCAATCAGGGTTATAGAACGGAAAGCCGTCAGTATATCAATAATTTTTTCGAGCAAAATCGAGAACTAAGAAATAATATTCAGAAGCTATTTTTGTTTGATAAATCAAATAGTAAAAGTATTTGGGAGAAAGCATGGGAATTACGAAAAAGATCTGAAAATCTAATTCCCAGTACCGATGACGACATAGTTTTATTATTAGCTAATATCGACGACTGCAAAGATATATGGAAGGACATAGTCAATTTAATTTCCTACAATTCAGAAATCAATCACGCAGTACGTGAAGCGGCTATGACCTTTGCAAAGACTAGTGAAGATGTAAATTGGCTCAATAATCACCGTCCACAAAAAACAGAATGGGAAATAAAGGATGAAATGGAAGTCATTGAGCGTAAAAAGCAACGAGAAAGCGAACTTATAGCGCTTCGAAAAAACTATGCAGAACACTTAGAGGATATTAAGAATGGGCATTATGGGTGGCTTATTAATCCTGCAAAAGCTTATTTGAATCTATTTTCAGATCTTGATAGAACTATCCCTGTAGACAAACGAATTTCAGAATGGCTAGGCGAAGAAGTATCAATTGCCGTAAATTTAGGACTTGAAACCTATCTATTTATTGAACCATTAAAGCCATCACCTGTAGAGATAGTGAATAGTTTTTTACAGAATAGGAGTTGGGGTGCCGGATATATTATTATAGTAGCGCTATCTGAAAGAATTAGAAGAGGTGTTGGATTAGATGATTTATCTAGCGAGCAATTAGCCGCAGGACTTTTTCATTTATTGATATTGTATGTGGAGAATCGCGCAGAAATTGGAAACATTCAAAAAATAATAGCGAGAATACTAATTTCCCGAGGTCATTGGAAGGCCACCATACGCCAGTATATTGAACCACAACTTAAAGCAGGTCTAAACCAAGTTGGCGGATTGGAATTGTTTTGTAGAGATCCTGATTTTTCATCTCAGTCAGTAGATTTAATTTTAGAATGGTTAACCACTACTCCAAATCTTGAACAAAATACTGAAATTCAACTGATAAATTGTGTATTTAATTCCGAACGCTCTGCAGAACTTATTGCTTATCTGAATTCGAGAATTGAAACTTCAGATAATTTAACGATTAAACTTACTATAGATGCGA
>CAMLRJ010000250.1 GCA_946482345.1 uncultured Cellvibrio sp. | reverse complement strand
CGTCAACAACAGGTTTATCTCTGGTGGGCAACAGCCTTGCTGTATGTGCCTGCACTAATATTATTTTTGGCAATTTTGTGGCAACCGGATTTGGTGTACACAGTGACCTCTCCGGATCAGGTCGGTAAGTTTGAAGAAATGTACGATCCCTCCAATCGTGTATTAGGTAGTGCGCGTGATTCAGAGACCAATATGCAAATGTTTGGTTTTTATATTTACAACAACATCAGTGTTTCATTTCGTACTTTTGCATCGGGCATTATGTTGGGTGTAGGTTCAATATTTTTTCTGGTGTTCAACGGATTATTATTTGGTGCAGTGGCAGGTCATTTAACCAATGCCGGATTTACCGAAACATTTTTTACCTTTGTGATTGCACACGGCAGTTTTGAACTCACTGCGATTACGATTGCCGGTGCTGCTGGGCTTAAGCTGGGATACAGTTTATTGGCACCGGGAAATTACACGCGACTGGAATCTTTAAAGCGCGGCAGTGCAGTAGCGATTAAATTAATGTACGGCGTGATTCTGATGTTGGTGATAGCGGCATTTATTGAAGCCTTTTGGTCATCGAATAATATTTTTGATCCCTGGCAAAAATATTTGGTGGGTGGATTTTTGTGGTTTATCGTGATTATTTATTTTGTGTTGAGTGGTCGTCATTTACGTGGTGAACAGGGAGATCAATCAGCGTGAATCTCGATCAAGTTACTATTGAAATCAGGCCAAGACCTGCATGGGAAGCTGTTGATCTGGGTGTCCTTATGGCACGCCGTTGGTGGTGGGCCATGATGAAAATCTGGTTCATCGTCAGTTTTCCATTTTTTTTATTGTCCCTGTTATTTCCACAACACAATTTGATTTGGGCAATGATTTTTATCTGGTGGCTTAAACCTGTTTATGAGCGGCCCTTACTCTATTTTTTAAGTCATGCCGTGTTCAATGAAATGCCTGATGTGCACAGCACACTAAAAGCATTTCCCTCGTTGGCCTTTAAACAAATTTTTCTTAGTTTGACCTGGCGACGATTGAGCTTCAGTCGCAGTATGGATTTGCCCGTGTTGCAATTGGAAGGTTTGAGTGGTTCGCGCAGACAAGAACGTTTATCAGTTTTGCATCGCGAAGATTCTTCACCATCCGGTTGGGTTCATTTTTTAGGTTTTATGCTGGAAGGTTTTATTACGCTGGGTGTGATCGGCATTGTCTGGGCATTAATCCCCAAAGAAATCAACATTGATTGGGCGAATTTTTTTTGGGACAGTGAATCAATTGTTGCGGATTATATAACGCATATCATAGGTTATCTGGCCATGTGGTTAGTCGCTCCTTTTTATGTGGCCTGTGGTTTTTCGCTTTATTTAAATCGACGCATTAAATTGGAAGCCTGGGATTTGGATATCGCGTTTCGACGCATCGTCAGCAAACGCCAGGTCTCACAGGCTGTATTGTCAATTCTGTTAATGTTGGGTGTTTTCTTTTCGATTGATGCACAACGTCCAGTCTATGCAGATGAAGATCCCGTTTATAAAACTGACACTATTGTTGAGTCAGAAGTCCTGGGTGAAGCAACCGATCTTGATCGTAACAGCGCAAAACAATCGATTAATGAATTATTGCAACAAGATGAATTCAGCAACAAAGAAAAAGTGAACCGTTTGCGTTTAAAAAATCCTGATGAAGAAGATGAATCTGCATTTATCAAATGGCTTTTGGATTTATTGGAAGGATCGGAGGACAAAGCGGTAGGCTTGGGGCAAGTATTTGAATTATTGCTGTGGTTATTGGTAATTGGATTAATCGTACTGTTGATATATCGATATCGCCATTGGTTGTCTGCACAATTTGTCAGGGTAGGTGCTGCGCCTGTCATAAAAGAAAAACCGGTAACCTTATTTGGTATGGATGTGCGTCAGGAATCTTTGCCGGATGATGTGAATGCGGCTGCTATGAAATTATTGCACGCGGGTGACAAGCGTGCAGCTTTGGCCTTGTTGTACCGTGCCAGCCTCGCACATTTGATTTTTACCGGCGTTAATATTGAAGACGGTTTTACCGAATTGGAATGTGTGCAGACGATGAAAATGGATTTGCCAACATTAATCAAAACACAAGAAGATCATATTTATATGGCGTCGCGTATAGATTATTTTTCGCGATTGACATCAGTCTGGCGCCGCTTGGCCTACGGTCATTTATTTCCGGATGAGCAGGAATTGTTGCAACTTTGTTCCAATTGGAATCAATGTTGGTTAAAACAAGCCGGGGTGAAAGTATGAACCCTGCCCATAAAAAAACTTTGATAGTCAGTGTAGCCGTTGGGCTATTAATTGCCGGTCTGGTTTATTGGTTGTCCAGTTTATTTTATTGGGCTGAAGAAGAAGTGGATCACGGCTTTTCCAAAGCCGCTATGCAAAATGATTTTCTGGCAGCGAAATTATTTTTACAAAAGCAAGGTGTGCCTGTCAGTCTTGTTAAAAATCAGCAGCTACTGGATAAGGGAAGCTGGCGTAATATTGAATTAAAACAGGAAGACACCATTATTTTGGTCAACGCCTATAAAACCCTGAATGAAGACCGTTATCATCGTTTGCGTGATTGGGTTGAAACAGGCGGAACCTTGATTGCTTCTTCACAAAATCCGTTTGTTGGATCCCATACCAAAGAAAATGATTTGTTGCTGGATGATTTCAGTATCGAACCTGCACCCGAAATCTATGAAGAAAAAGATGATTTTTTTGAAGAGATTTCAAAAGATCTGAAGAAAAAAGATAAAGAACTGGAAGAAGAAAAACAAAAAAAGCAGCAAGAGCAGGAAAAACAAGCTAAAGAAAAAACTAAAGAAAAAGCCAAAACACCTGAACAAACAGAAGCAGAAAAGAAAAAGCAGAAACAGAAAGAAGATTATTGGCGTCGGTGTGGCAAGAAAAAAGAAACCACAGCGGTGACCTTTGCATCTGAAGATAAACCTCTGGTATTTGATTTCAGCTATGAAGACGCATTTGTTTATTATGATTACGATGATCTGGATGATGAAGGGCTGGCCAAGGAGCGTTCAGAACATATGTTGTATTTTAATTGGGGTGATGGTGCTGTTACTTTTTTAAGTGATACTTATATTTGGTCCAACAAACGGATTGATTGTCATGATCACGCCTATGCTTTATGGAACTCGGTCAATCGCAATGGACGTGTTTGGATTTTGATTAATCAGGATGCGCCCTCGCTTTCTGCAATTATTTGGCAAAAAGCACCTTATGGCTTGTTGGCCTGCATACTGGCGTTGTGTTTGTGGTTGTGGAGCAAAAGCCAAACATTGGGCCCGGTTTTTGTGCAGCAAACCATAGCACGTCGAAGTTTGGCAGAGCATTTGTACGCTTCAGGGATGTTGTTGTGGCGAAAATTTCAAAGCCCGCAATTGTTGGTTGTATTGCGTAAAGACATTTTGGATGTATTGGAAAAACATCATCAGTTACATAACAATGAAAGTGATTCATCAGGACAATCGCGCCTGGATTTTTTACATGAACTCACCGGATTATCGCAGGATGTTATCAGACGAGCTTTATTTGCTGACGACATACATGAACCGCAGGATTTGGCGAGAGTCATCGCCCATTTGCAAATTATCAGGAAACGAATATGACTGACAATAATTCACTTAACCCCACGGAGTCTGCGCACACCATGACTAATGAAGCCGGTGAAAATGAAAAACCAACGATTGATACCCGCCTACAACAGGCCAGTCAGCTTGCCAATCATATTTTTAATGAAATTAAAAAAGTATTGATCGGACAGGACGAAGTGTTGGAACAAGTGTTGATCACATTGATTGCACGTGGCCACGTCTTAATTGAAGGTGTTCCAGGTTTGGGTAAAACATTATTGGTACGCAGTTTGGCGAAATGTTTTGGCGGGCAATTTTCGCGCGTGCAATTCACACCTGATTTAATGCCAAGTGATGTCACTGGTCATGCCATGTTCAATATGTCCAAACAGGAATTTGAAATTCGTCGGGGGCCGGTGTTTACCAATTTATTATTGGCTGATGAAATCAACCGTGCACCTGCAAAAACGCAAGCGGCTTTATTGGAAGTAATGCAAGAGGGCCAAATAACAATTGAAGGTGAATCGTTCAAAACCGGTGAGCCATTTATGGTGTTGGCAACACAAAACCCGATTGAGCAGGAAGGTACCTATCCGCTGCCAGAAGCCGAGTTGGATCGTTTCATGTTAAAGGTAGTGATTGATTATCCTAACGAAGAAAACGAACAAATTATGTTGCGTCAAATTTGTTCACAAAATCAGGGCGGATTTGGTTTGGAAAATATTCGCACCCTGTTGAAACCTACTCAGGTATTAAGCCTGCAGAAAATCGCCGAACAAATTACAGTGGATGAGCAAATACTTCAGTACATTGTGAAATTGGTTCGCTCAACCCGTTCATGGGCAGGGATTACCCGTGGTGCAGGGCCGCGTGCTTGCATCGCACTTTTATCAGTTGCTCGCGCTTATGCGTTATTCAACAACAATAGTTTTGTAACACCGGATGATGTGAAAAAAATGTTTATTCCGGCACTGCGCCACAGAATTTTGTTATCGCCGGAATTGGCGATTGAAGGGGTTGCTGCCGAGAAAATTCTACAATCCATCTTGTCTCAAGTGGCAACACCAAGGCACTGATGTAATGTCAACTATGCGACCTAATATGCGCCGGGTTTGGTCACCGACAAAAGGTTTTGTTTACAGCCTGTTATTGTTGGGCGTCATCATTTTTTTAAATCTATTTACCCGACATTATTTTCAGTGGGGAATTGATCTTCCGGTATTGCATTGGGCATTGGTCATTTTGTTGGTTTTGTCGGTGCTGGATTTTTTAGCATCGCGTCAAATGCCACCCTTGGAAATCACACGTGAACTTACACAGAATCTTGCGGTGGACAAATGGACACGCGTTAAATTGCAAATACGCCATAACTTTCGTCGTGCAATTCAGGTTAAATTATTTGACGGTATTCCAGGCAGCGTCAACTATCAATATTTACCACTGGAAATAGAACTTGCCCCCAATCAAACCAGCAAGAGTGAATATTGGTTGCGTCCATTAATACGCGGTTCGCTTTTATTGACACAAACCCATGTTGAAATTCAAAGCCCGTTTAAATTCTGGGTGACACGTTACTGGGTCGGTGAACATTCAGAAGCCAAGGTTTATCCTGATTTTGTGGCGATTGCCAACTATGCGATTCTGGCAACGGAAAATCACACCAGTCAAATGGGTATCAAGAAAAAACCACGTCGCGGTGAAGGTATGGAATTTCATCAGTTGCGTGAATATCGCCAGGGCGATAGTTTGCGACAAATAGATTGGAAGGCGACATCGCGCCGACAAAAAATGATCGCACGTGAATATCAGGATGAACGTGATCAACAAATTGTGTTAATGATTGATTCCGGTCGCCGCATGCGCGCAAAAGATGATGAGTTGAGTCACTTCGATCACGCACTGAATGCTATGTTGTTGGTGAGTTATATTGCGCTTAAGCAAGGTGATAATGTCAGCTTGATCAGTTTCGGTAGTGGAATGCGCTGGATTCCTCCACAAAAAGGAATTGATCGCGTAAAAGTATTATTAAATGGAATTTACGATTTGCATGCCAGCCAATCAACCGCTGATTACATTAAAG
>CAMLRJ010000249.1 GCA_946482345.1 uncultured Cellvibrio sp. | reverse complement strand
TCAAATTTTCTGAGATTTTAAATCCCCCCTAGCCCCCCTTTTTCAAAGTGGGGAACCTAATCATTTCCCAACATTATTATTGCCCCATAATTTTTCGTAAGGCCATCCGGATAAATCTTCAACCACTGCACGGCTGTTTTCACTTGAAGGTTCTGTGTTGCCGGATTTCAAATGTTCAATTTCCTGCATTAAAATTGCGTGAGTATCTTTATTTAATTTGAAATGGCGAGAGACAAAAAATCCGAAGAGTAATAACACTATGGGGCCAATTACCATTACTGCCACTATGGTATGAATGGCTTCGGTTGATTGGGTTTCACTTTTGGAAACAAAACCGCCCCATTCAATGATGATGCCGACAAACATAACCGCAACAGCTTGCGCTGCTTTACGAATAAACGTCATAACGCCTGCAAAACTACCTTCGCGGCGTTTGGCTGTGACGATTTGATCCACATCGGCAATATAGTTGTAGACGTTCCATGGAATATAATTCAATGCACCACGACCAAGACCTGCAAGTATCACTGCGCCCAGTAATAGATAACCCGGTGGAAATTCACTAAAGGTTAAAAATAAAACCAGCAGCGCAATAATACCGGCAATATAACTGCTAACAGCAAGACGATAGGTATAGGAAGGGCCAATACGAATGACTAATGCAATCGCCAATGCAACTGCAAAAAGTTGCGCAATATAAGTATTGGCAATCAAAGATGAGGCGATGACCACTGAGCCACCCAATGCAAATACAATAAAATAAGTGAAGGCCGCATTAAAAATATCCTGACTGATATAACCACCCAAATACATCCCCAAATGCAAGCGGAAAGCACGAATGCGTAATGTCGATGACAAATTTACAAACACTGTTTTCAATGAATTCAGTGCGGATGTTTTTGGTTTTTCTTCAGTTTCTACTGTTGGCGGGCGTTCCCAGGTGAACAGATAAGTAATAGTGACAACCAGCATAAAAGCAAGGCTGAAAATAATACCCATAATCAGAAATGTGTCGGCATTTTCTTTTCCGCCAACATAATTAACAATCCAGTTAGGCAGGATTCCCGCAAAAATTGCCGAAATTTGTCCTACTAAAATTCTTGCTCCGGCAAACTTGGCTTTTTTTGTGTAGTCATCCGTCATTTCAGCGGCAAGAGTTTCGTAGGGAATTAATACTGATGCGTAAACCAATTCAAAAAAAACAAAAGTGAGCAAATAATACCAATAGTGTTGTCCATTAACCCACATCAACGCAAAAGCCGGTAACAGTGGAATTGCCGCCAATAAAAAAATACGACGACGACCAAAACGGCGTCCCAGTTTGGTTTTATTGAGATTGTCAGATATGTGCCCGATTAATGGACTGGCAACCGCATCAAGAATTCGTGCAATCGCAAAAATGGATGCAGCCTGCACCGCCGACAATCCACAAAAAGTGGTGTAGAAAAAAATCAACCAACCACTAATGACTGCCATCGAACCCGCACCCAGAACATCGTTGAGTCCATAGGCAACATAATGACGGGTTTTTATCTCGCGCATTTGCATAGGGCGTTACTCATTATTTATTGTTGTTAATGATTTTTTTTGCGCAAGAAAACTTGCGCGTTAAATATAACGATTCATAAATTCTACCAGTGCAAGAATCGCCATGGATTGTCCATAAGGCATGGAGGTTAATGGAATATCACGATAACCTTGTAAATCGTTAAATACCGGCGTACCAAAAGACACTTGTTTTAATTCGCCATCGTCACTGATATTAGCGAGAACAGCTTTAATCGCTTTGATTGCCATAGGTTCATATTTTGCGTCCAGATAACCTTTGCGTACGGCTTTTAAAATTCCATAAGCAAAACCGGCAGCACAGGAAGCTTCCAGGTAGGAAGATTTGTCATTAATCAGTGTGTGCCACAAACCACTTTCATCCTGATAATTTTCCAGTGCCTTGACTTGCGCTTCCAAAGTTTCAATTAAAAATAAACGTGTGCTGTCATGCGGTGGCAAGTCGAGTAATTCAATAAATTCGGGAATCGCAATAGTGACCCAGCAATTTCCACGCGCCCAAAGTGCATCAGCAAAATTGTGGCGGCCATCAAAAGTCCAGCCATGAAACCAGAGTCCGGTTTTGCGATCTGCCAAATATTTTGTGTGCAACATAAATTGGCGTTTTGCTTCTTCCACATAAGCGGGACGATTAAATAGCAAACCAATTTTTGCGAGGGGCAATACACACATCATTAATGTATCGTCCCAAATTTGTTGGTAGTTAACCGAATTGAATACTATGTGTTGCAAACCGCCTTCTTCGGTGCGAGGCATGTCATTCATAATCCATTCGGCCCAGACATCCAGATAGGGCAAATAGCTGCGATCACCTAAACGTTCTGCCAAATAAGCGAGCGTGAGAAAAGGCGAAACAGTGTTGACGTTTTTAGTCGGTGTGCCAGCGGCAAAACGATTTTTAAACCAGTCCTGCATAATCACCAAAGGTTTTTCATCGCCGGTGATGTCCCAGAGTTTGAGCAAACCATAAAGACCAATGCCATGAGTCCATTCCCAATCGTTCCAGCCTTTGGTGTCAATCACACGGCCATCATCCAGCCGTAACAGAAATTCACCGCTGGTGTCTTTTATATTCACCAGATTATCAATCAACTTATCAATGCTGCGTGTTAACTCGGTACGCGCAATACCTTCGACTTTATCAACCATAAAAACTCACAACTTATTGTCTGTTTGGGAAATTTTTTAACGGGATCATACATTCGCAGTTTTGAAATGTCGATCATATTCGATCATATGTAGTCAATATAATTCAGGCGTGATATAAATACGATCATCTATAAACTAAATTTGGCAGCAAAAAGCCACGGAGAAACTATGAATCGTCGCGATTTTTTCAAGTATGGAGCAATGACTGCTTCTATACCTCTGGCGTCCTCCCTGGCTTTGCCTGCCAGCGCGGGCAAGGCTAATACAATTGATACGGCCCTGACAAATCCGGGGCAATTGGGTTGGTTGGGGGCAGCTGAACCTCTGGCACTTATCGGCCACACCTGGGGGCAGCCCTGGCCTCAAGCCAGTCTTGAGCAGGATCAGCCTTTGCATCTGATTGATGAAAAAGGACGTGCGCAGGCTTTGCAAACCTGGGTGATGGCACGTTGGCCCGATGGATCGATCAAATGGACCGGCCATGCTATTCCAGCGGATCTATCACCCGGTCAGCAATTCCGTCTTGCGAAAGGAAAAGCGCCCAAACCCAAACACACAATCAGTATTCGTGAAAATGCCAATCACTGGGTGATCGATACCGGTGTGATTCGTTGTGTAATGGCCAAAAGCGGTGATGTGATAATTGAATCCATTCAGCGCGGTAAAAAAACTCTGTTGCAAAATGCACGTTTTATCGGGCAGCGACAATCACAAGTTGAGTTAGATGCAGAGCAACCTTTGGCAATCACCAACTTCAGTGCAACCATCCGACAAATAGAAATTGAACAAAAAGGGCCTGTGCGTGCAGTCGTAAAATTAACGGGCGTTCATCGTGAATCGGATGAGCGCGAGTGGTTGCCTTTTTCATTGCGACTTTATTTTTATGCTGGCGGTGATTCAGTGCGTATCAGTCACCATTTTGTTTTTGATGGCGATGAGCATAAAGATTTTATTCGCGCATTAGGTTTGCGTTTTGATGTGCCCATGCACGATGAAATTTATAATCGCCACGTGCGTTTTGTAGGGGCGGGCGATGGACTCTGGGCAGAATCGCCGCAAGGTATTACCGGTTTACGACGCGATCCGGGTAAAGCAGTACGCGATGCACAAATTAATGGTGTAGCGACACCTGAATTAAATACCTGGGATAAACGTGTTAGCGAACGTTTGCAATTTATTCCGGTGTGGAATGATTACAGTCTCGCACAATTAAATGCGAAAGGTTTCAGCATTAAAAAACGAACCAAAGCGGGCCATGCATGGATAGATGCGGATCAAGGCACGCGTGCTGCCGGTGTTGCTTATGTTGGTGGTGCAACTGGCGGTGTGTTATTGGGTATGCGCGATTTTTGGCAATTGCATCCCACGCAAATTGATATTCGCAACACCGGAACTGAAATTGCACAAGCTACTTTATGGATATGGTCACCTGATGCGCCACCCATGGATTTGCGTTTTTATCACGATGGTATGGGTATGGATACTTATGCAAAACAACTCGAAGGATTGGAAATTATTTATGAAGATTACGAACCGGGATTTGGTGCCCCTCAAGGTATTGCGCGCAGCACAGACATCACTCTTTTTGCATTAGACAAAACCCCTTCACGCCAACGTTCTATTGAGTTGGCTGATTCAATTCGCGCGCCTGCACAAGTTATTGCTTCACCGCAAACTTATTTACAGGCAAAGGTGTTTGGCGGTTTATGGGATTTGCCTGATCGTTCATCGCCCATGAAAAATGCAATTGAAAATCGTCTTGCCTGGTCGATTGATTTTTATCGTCAACAAGTTGAGCAGCGTCATTGGTACGGTTTTTGGAATTATGGCGATGTGATGCACACTTATGATGTTGATCGTCATGTGTGGCGTTATGACATAGGTGGATTTGCCTGGGATAATTCCGAACTCTCGCCTGATCTTTGGTTGTGGTATTCATTTTTACGAACCGGTGATGCAAATGCATTTCGCTTGGCAGAAGCCATGACTCGCCATAATCGCGATGTGGATATTTATCACCTCGGCCGTTTTGCCGGTTTGGGTACGCGTCACAATGTGCAGCACTGGGGTTGCAGTGCAAAACAATTGCGTATCAGCACATCCATTTATCGTCGCTTCCATTATTTTTTAACGGCGGACGAACGCACAGGTGATGTACTGTGGGAAGTAGCAGAAGCGGATAAACAATTAGCTAATTTATTGCCAA
This sequence comes from uncultured Cellvibrio sp., assembly GCA_946482345.1. The sequence goes on along the minus strand of CAMLRJ010000249.1, from coordinate 789 downwards.
CACGAAAAGTAAATCCCGATGCGGCGGCTGATAAAAATACCATCATCGGCGTTGGCACAGATTGGGGATCAGCCGCTGCCAATTGGTTAACGGCTTGGGAGCGTACAGGTGACAGCCGTTATAAAAATTGGCTGGAAAATTCGATGCGTGTGATTGGTAATAGTGAGTTGGGATTTTTTGCTGGTGGTTATTATTTTGATATCAACACTAAAATGTTGAGTGTGATTCCTGCATCGTCTGAACAGAAAAAAACTGCGCAAGCTTCGCATCTCAGTGCGGTATTTGGTTTGATTGAAGTTTGTACTGAATTAAATCAATTAATTGATATACCTGAATTCAAATCAGCCTGGTTGCGTTACGGACGTTTCTACAATGCACCTGCTGCGGAGCAAATAACGGAATTTGGTGTTCCATTAAATGGCAATAATCTCACCAATGCTCATTCGCGATTAACGGCGTATACAGCACAACAAACAAACGACAAGCAATTGGCACAGCGTGCATGGGACGAATTTTTTCGTCAAAGTCATTCCACTGTTGAAATCAAACGGTTGCATGGCCCGGATGTATTGAATCTTGTTGACGAAGCCGCGTGGGTATCCACCAACGATTCAGCACAATGGGGATTGGCAGCAATTCAGAATTTGGCGTTGATTGGAAAAGAATTGAAAAAATAAAATCGTTGATTTTTTACTCCCTCCCCTGCCAAGGGGAGGGCTGGGGTGGGGTAAGGCTTTTTATGAGCAAAGGGGAGGAACTTAAGTTCCCCACTTTGAAAAAGGGGGGCTA
>CAMLRJ010000248.1 GCA_946482345.1 uncultured Cellvibrio sp. | reverse complement strand
TGATGAATCATCACCCGTGATGATGACAGGGCCCGCCGAATTTGTTTTTCATGGGCAGATCAAGTTGTGATGGGAAAACCTGTATGACAATCGAGAACAAACAAGCGACACTCGCTGATCCTTTGGAACCGGAACAAATTGCGGTTTACTTACGAGACCATCCTGATTTTTTTATTGATCATCGCGATCTGCTTGCCGATATGACTTTGCCGCATGAAACCGGTGCGGCAGTTTCGTTGGTTGAACGTCAAGTCAGTATTTTGCGTGAACGTAACATTGATATGCGCAATCGCTTGAGCAAATTGTTAGATAACGCACGTGAAAATGACAAACTGTTCGATAAAACCAAACGATTGTTATTGTCTTTGCTGGAAGGTCAGGATTTTGGTGATATAGTTGATGCCTTGTATTACAGCTTTGATAAGGAATTTCATATTGATGCCAGCAGTTTAATTTTATTTGGTAATCCGGATAAAATTCCCAGTAGTCAGGCGCGTGTAGTACCGATTGCCCAGGCGCGTCAGTATATTGGGCCTTTAATTAAAAATAATCGTGCGATTTGCGGTGTTGTCGCCAAAGAAGAAATCGAATTTTTATTCGCGGGCCGATCTGCAGAAATAGGTTCGATTGCCGCAGTACCGTTAGTGCATGGCAGTGCTTTTGGGGTGTTGGCAGTAGGAAATAAAGATCCACATTATTATCGTTCCAGTATGGGAACCTTGTTTTTAGGTTATATTGCCGAAGTGTTGAATCGATTGTTACCTAAATATCTTCCTCGTTAGTGGAATTACATTATGAATAAAGTTGAATTGCCATTCGAAAACGCTGTTCAACAATTTTTATTCTATATGCAAAACGAAAGACAACTTTCGCTGCATACGCAAACCAATTACCTGCGCGATTTACAAAAATTCCAAAAAATATGTCAGGCGCAGCATCGGGAAACATGGCAAAAAATTGATGTGAAGTTTATCCGTCAGGCCGCCGCTTTTTTGCATCGAGAAGGATTAAATGGGAAAAGTCTGCAGCGCTGGCTTTCTGCGTTGCGAAGTTTTTTTCAGTACTGCATCAAACAATCCTGGATCAGTTTTAACCCCGCAGAAGGTATAGCCGCACCGAAAACAGCAAAGCATTTACCCAAAACACTGGATGTTGATCAGGCAGCACAGTTTGTTGAAGTCAAAGGTGATGATTTTATTGCCTGTCGTGATCGCGCCTTGCTGGAATTACTTTATTCATCCGGATTGCGTTTGGCGGAAATAGTCAGTGTGAATCTCACTGATATAGATTTACGCGAAGCCATGATTACTATCACCGGTAAAGGTAATAAAACACGCAGCGTTCCTGTCGGCAGTGCGGCAATCAAAGCGATTAACGAATGGCTTGAACAGCGGCATCTATTTGCAGTGCCTGAAGAACTCGCGTTATTTATCACCCAACGCGGCTCTCGCATCAGCCATCGCGCGGTACAAATGCGTTTACAACAATTAAGTCTCGAACAGGGTATGGATAATCCCGTCCACCCGCACATGCTCCGTCATTCTTTCGCCAGCCACATGCTGGAATCCTCCGGCGATTTACGTTTGGTTCAAGAAATGCTGGGCCACGCCAACATAGCCACCACGCAAATTTATACACACCTCGATTTTCAACATTTAGCAAAAGTCTACGATCAAGCTCATCCAAGAGCGAACAGAAAAGTTGCCAGAGAAGCTAAAGAGTAATCAAAAACGTTACCTTAATCGTCATGCCTGCGAAGGCAGGCATCAATTCAATTACCTACCAATGCCAAAGTGTTCCATCTTCCAATCGATTTACCGGTAAACAGGCGCGTTTGTAGGGATATTTCGCAGCGAGTTTTTCGTCTATATCAACGCCATGACCTATGGCTTCTCCCGGTGTGAAATAACCATCCTGATAACTGTAAGCTTGCGGGAAAACTTCATTCATTTGTTCGCTGTGGGCCATGTGTTCCTGAATGCCGAAATTGGGAACCCAATAATCAAAATGTAATGCAGCACCCATGCAAATGGGGGATAAATCGGTAGCGCCGTGAAATCCTGTACGCACATTAAATAAACTGGCGAAATCTGCGATGCGACGCACATGGGTTATTCCGCCTGCGTGGACTATAGTCGTGCGAATAAAATCGATTAATTGATTTTGAATCAGTTCGCGACAATCGTGAATGGAGTTGAATACTTCACCAACTGCCAGCGGTGTCGTGGTGTGATGACGAATTAATTTAAATGCGTCCTGATTTTCTGCAGCGACCGCATCTTCCATCCAGAAAAGACGATAAGGTTCCAGGTCTTTGCCAACACGTGCGGCTTCGATAGGCGTCAAGCGATGATGCACGTCGTGCAACAAATGAATGTCGTAACCAAATTCCTTGCGAACAGCGGCAAATACTTCCGGAATATATTGCATATATTTTTCAGTTGACCAGCTTTCAACTGAAGGTAAATCAGCATCGGCAGGCTCGTAACTTTTATTGCTTTTGGCAACGCCATAAATTTTTTCCATTCCGGGAATTCCGCACTGCACACGAATCGCTTTGTAGCCTTTTTCTTTTGCTTTTTGTACAGCGGCTAAAGTGGATTCCAGATCTTTGCCGTTAGCGTGGGTATAAACCAGAATGCGTTCGCGGCTTTTTCCACCCAATAATTGATACAAGGGCATATTCGCCAATTTTGCTTTGATATCCCACAGAGCGACATCAATTCCAGCCAATGCAGTCATTCCCACCGGGCCACGACGCCAATAGGCGCCGCGATAAAAAAATTGCCAGATGTCTTCAATTTGTTGTGGGTCGCGACCAATTAAAGCCGGCAACAAGTAATCTTGCAGGTATGAAACAACCGATTTTTCACGGCCATTAAGAGTTGCATCGCCAACTCCATGAATTCCCTGATCGGTCACAATTTTTACTGTGACAAAGTTTCTTCCAGGGCAAGTTACTATGACTTTGGCATCAACAATTTTCATAAAACATCTCAAGTGCTACAGAAATAATTCAAAAATTAATAATCAGAGACCTTTACACGAATCCATTTTTATCTCGTCATCCCTGCGAAGGCAGGGATCTAGCCTTTGATTTCATTGAAATTTTTTAACTGCTGGATTCCTGCCTTCGCAGGAATGACGATTAATTTTGATTCGTGCAAAACTCTCAATCAAATTCTATTGGGGGTATGACAGCGTGAAGATTTATTCCTGCCTTGCATGTAAACCAACCATAGTCCCCACAAATCCACCCGCAACTTCAGTGCTTAGAAGTCGGGCATCGGCATTTTGCAGTAAACTTTTTCGGGTGTCTCCCTGCTGATAAGAAAAATTGATTTTCCCGGCATTCAGGGTTACTTCCAATGTAATGGAATGGGTTTTTGAATTCTTTTGCAAAGCCTCTTCAAAGATTATGGTTGGCGCACCGCCATTAGCTTGTTCAATAAAAAGAGTCTGTTGGTTCTCGATGGATTTCACGCCAACATAATAGTGATGTTGCTCATTCTGAAATACCACCAGCCCTGCTGACGTTTGATTTGCAGGGAAAGACATTTCTGTGCTCGCATCAAAATGCGTGTGTTGTTGACGTCTACCTAAAAAAGCCGGTTGATCCAGTGAATCCATACGAACCTTGCGTGCATTCATCTGCAGTGTTCCTTTTTGTAAAGTAAAAAATTCCTGATTGGATTGGCGCAGTTTTAACCACTCGGTTTGTATTTTGGGGTGATCGAATGAATCAGTCCAGACAAAATTACCGCTAAGTGGTTTGCTGCTGGTTTTATGTTGAGTTTTTGGTGCAGGCAGTTGCAATGGAACACTGCGGCCTTTTTCCAAAATAATCGGCCAGCCATCTTTCCATGTCACGGGTAACAAAAAAGTTTCGCGACCGGTGTTGAATATATTTTTTTCATAAGGGCGAGTTGCCAGAAAAACAGCCCACCATTCCCCTTCTTTTGTTTGCACCAAATCAACGTGACCCGCATTGGCAACGGCATTGCTTCTGTCCGTGGGCAAATCACGTTGAGTTAGAATCGGATTTCCTTCATAAGCCACAAAAGGTTGATCGAGACTTTTACTGCGAAAGACAACTGCCGAATGATCCTGGCCGGTGCCGCCTTCAGCACAAACCAAATAATACCAACCATTAATTTTGTAAATATGCGGGCCTTCAATCCAAATCGGTTTTTGGGAAATATCGACGCCGCCATTCACAATTACACGACCGGAATCTTTAACAACTTTCTGATTTTTTAAATCATATTCCCATAACCATATGGCTCTGTGCCCGTTATAAAGTGGTTCACCAATCGGCGCGTCGTTGTGTGCAATATAAACTTTGCCATCATCATCGAAAAATAAATCAGGATCTATGCCACCAATTTCCGGCAACAAAACAGGTTCAGACCAGGGGCCTGCAGGATTTTTTGCAGTGGCAATAAAATTACCGCGAATATCCACCAAAGTAGTAATCAGATAAAAGATACCCTGGTGGTAACGAATGGTCGGTGCATAAATCCCGCGCGAGCTGCTTTGTTTTTCAATGGGTAATTGTGTGGGTGTTGTTAATACATGCCCGAGTGATTGCCAATTAACCAAATCCTTGCTGTGAAAAATGGGGACGCCGGGTGAATAGGCAAACGAGGAATTCACCAGATAATAATCATCGTCAACCCGCACGATGCTGGGGTCCGGATAAAACCCTGCAAGAATGGGATTGCGAAATTGATTGGTTTTTAACGGCGTTTTAAAAATGTCGTCCTTGCCTTCATAGGTGAATTGATAAAAATTGACGGTTTGATTGGCGCTAAGGATGAGAGGAAAAAATAATCCGGCGAACAGAATCAATAAGCGAATGTTCATAATCAATCCCGAAAAAATATTTGAAAAAGAAAAACCGACAGCCCTAAAAAAACTGGCTCCCAGGGGAGCCAGTAAATTGTACTCTTACTCGCAGACTTTAAAACATTACATATTGGTACAGGCAATCGATTGAAGCGCATCGGCAAATCCACGTAACGCTGGTTTGTCGTTGTAATTGGCATCAAACAATAGTGGCCAAGAAATCTTTTCTCCATTAAATTGGTTAGCAGCTTTGTAAAGGTCATCAATCCAAGTGTTGGCATCGGTAGTCCCCCAAACAGTTATGCCACCTCGCAAATTGGTGGGCACCGTATCTAGATAAGCTTTAATAATGTCGCAGTAACGTTTCTTCTGTTCCATTGCGACTGCTGTTGTGAAACTGCTGATTTTATTTGCAGGAAAGTTATCGCAATAAGGTTGGTTAACTGCCACATCTAGCTCGGTAATTTTTACTTTCAGGCCTTCATCGACAACTTTTTTCATTGCAGCAGCAATTGTTGATGCACTGGGGGATCGTAAACAAACATGCATTTGGAATCCAACGCCAGTGATAGGAATACTGCGGCTTTTAAAATCCTGAATCATCGCAATCATTTTGTTTGTTTTCGAATTATTCTGCTCAATATTGTAATCGTTGTAGTAAAGATCTACGGAGGCATTTGCTGCACGCGCTGCTTGGAATGCTTTCTCAATATAAACTTCACTGTTTCCACTGTTGACATAAAAAGCTGAGTCAGTTGTTCGGAAATTCGACGGGGAGCCGTCAGTCAAGGCCTCATTTACAACATCCCAACTCACCACATTCCCCTTTGTTTCAAAGTGATCCACTATAGTTGTTATGTGATTTTCAAGTGCGGTCAAAAA
>CAMLRJ010000247.1 GCA_946482345.1 uncultured Cellvibrio sp. | reverse complement strand
CTGCTTTATACGAAGTGAGATTTGTTCCCTCCCCTTGCCAAGGGGAGGGTTAGGGTGGGGTGAGATTTATTCACATTCCCTGCAACCTATAAAGTTTTTGATAAAAACCATCTGGAATCACAAGCAACTCTTCATGGCTTCCTGTTTCCACAATCTTTCCTTTTTCCATAACGATAATTCTATTAGCATCACGAACAGCTGATAATCGATGGGCAATAATAATGACCGTTCGTCCTCGACAAATTTCTTTCATATTATCCTGGATAATCCGCTCGGATTCATAATCCAGAGCACTGGTCGCTTCATCAAAAATTAATATTTTAGGGTTGCCCATTAATGCACGAGCGATTGCAATACGTTGACGTTGCCCACCGGATAAAGTTGAACCATGTTCACCCACCAAGGTGTCGTAACCTTCTTGCAATTCCAAAATAAAATCATGTGCTCCGGCCAGTTTTGCTGCAGTGATGACTTCTTCCAATGGTGCGCCGGGATCAATTAACGCAATATTTTCACGAATACTTCGATTAAATAAAATATTTTCCTGTAAGACCACACCAATTTGACGACGCAAAGAAGACGTATCCGCTTGTGCCAAATCCATTCCATCAATTAATACACGCCCGCGCTCAGGAACATAAAGACGCTGCATTAATTTTGTCACCGTACTTTTACCTGAACCGGATTTACCCACTATGCCAATAATTTCTCCTGCCTGAATGGATAAACTCACACCGGATAACACTTCTTGCCCATCAGGTCGATAACGAAACCTGACTTGATCCAATTCAATATCACCACGCAATTCCGGTAAAGTTGAGCGATTGGCAGAAGCCAATTCTGTCGGTGTATTTAAAATATCGCCCAAGCGTTCAACCGAAATACCCACTTGTTGAAAATCAGTCCAGAGTTGCGCCAAACGCATAATGGGTTGTGCAACACGCCCCGCCAACATATTGAATGCGATTAATTGGCCTACCGATAAATCACCCTCAATAACCAATCTTGCTCCCAACCACATAGTTAACACTACAACCAATTTTCCAATCAGATTAACTCCTTCATGTGCAAAGGTCGCCAGGGTTGTGGCTTTAAAACTGGAGGTCACATAATGCGCAAGTTGCTTGTCCCAAGTGCGAATCATTTGTGGCTCAACAGCCATACTTTTTACAGTATCAATACCTGAAATAGACTCAACCAAAAACGCCTGATTTTCAGCACCGCGATTAAATTTTTCATTCAACCGATTTCTTAATAAAGGCGTAATAATTAACGACAACAGAAAATAAAGTGGTAAAGATCCCAACACAATCAAGGTCAGCCATCCGCTGTAAAACAACATCACGGCAATAAAAACGATACTGAAAAAAACATCCAACACTAACGTGATTGCATTGCCTGTTAAAAACGACCGGATATTTTCTAACTCACGTACACGAGCCACTGAATCGCCGACACGCCGGGCCTGAAAATAAGCCATAGGTAAGGCTAATAAATGACGAAAAATTTTTGATCCCAATTCAACGTCAATCCTGCTAGTGGTATGGGCAAATACATAAGTGCGCAACCCGGATAACAGAACTTCAAAAATAGATACCACCAACAAACCAATTGCGATCACATCCAGCGTCGTGAGTCCACGATGAACCAATACCTTATCCATGACGACTTGAAAAAACAGTGGCGTAACCAAAGCAAATAAATTCAGGAAAAAAGAAACCACCAATATCTCAGTTAAGAGTTTGCGATATTTCACAATCGCCGGAACAAACCAGGTGAAATCGAATTTTGCAAAACCGACAGAAAGTGAGGCACGTGAGGCAAATAAAATCAGTTCTCCCGTCCAGATATTTTCCAATTGATCTGCAGTTAGAATCTCGGGTTTTTCTTTTGAAGGATCTTGAATGAGAACCTGGTTATTTTCCGCTTTTGCCAACACAAAAAACTGACCTGACTGGGTCAACATCATTGCAGGAAGAGGTGTTTTATCCAAACGATCAATTGACGTGGTAATTCGTTTGACATGCAAATTTAATTTTTTTGCCGCCAACATAATTTCCGTAATATGAAAATCCTGATTGGCTTGCCCAAACTCGTGCAACAACTGATTGGGATCTGCCGCCACACCATGAAACCGAGCCAGAAGCACCAAGCTCAACAAACCTGAATTGTCCATTTTGTATTTACTGTTTAATGATTTGAAAATTTAAATCCCTCCCCCGCCTCCCTTTTTCAAAGTGAGGAGCTTATTCCCCCCTTTGAAAAAGGGGGGTTAGGGGGGATTTATTGCCCAACTGCAATCACACTATTTACCCGATCATCAAACCGCGACACAAAATTGGTATCGACACCTGACGCAGGTGCAAACGATGCCATAGCCTGAATCAATTGTTCAACACGAATATCAGTATCCGGAATACGCGCAACTGCAGATGGACGTGTTAACGCCGTATTATCCGAAATATTTCCTGCAGCATCTTTTGCAGTCACATTCACAGTTTGATTAACAGTTAATGCTGTTGACAAGGTAATTGTGTACGCACCCGTTGTTGCATTCGCGGTTACAGATCCGATTTGTGAATTGGAAGTGTTTTTCACAATCACAGTGCTACCGATTTCAGCGATTCCTGTGATTATTTTCCCCGTGGAATCAATCGTCGCTGTCGGTGCCGCCGGAGGAGTTTTATCCGGTGCCGTTAACGACAACTCAGGCGAAATATTTCCCGCAATATCAACAGCCGTTACTTTCAGCGATTCTTTATTAATTTGTGCATTCGTCAAAGTAATCGTAAATGTACCGGTAGTCGATGTTGTTGATGTAGTAGTCGCAATTGCACTGCCCAATTCAACCCCTTCAACAGTTTTCACAATCACTGTGCTGCCTTTTTCAGCAGAACCGCTCACTGTTGTACCCAAGGTGTTGATACTGGCTGTGGGAACAGAAGGCGCCGTTAAATCCGGTGCGATAATGGATATAGGCGCAGATATATTTCCGGCTGCATCTTTTACGGTAACGTTAACAGTTTGTTTATTTTTTAATGCAGTTGCCAATGTCACTGTGTAATTACCGGTTGTAGCATCGGCTGTCGCTGTGCCAATTTGTGTGCCCGATGAATTTTTCACTATCACCGTGCTACCAATTTCAGCAACACCTGTAATGGTTTTACCTGTGGTTATATCAAATGAACCAGTTGGTAAATCAGGTTTGGTTAAATCCGGCGCTATTGGATTTGCTACTGCAGATATATTTCCAGCCGCATCTCTTGCAATAACATTCACCACTTCTTTATTAACTAACGCTGTTGTTAATGTGATGCTGTAAGAGCCAGAGGATGAACCCGCTGTGGCACTACCAATTTGCACACCCTCTGCATTAGTCACAATAACAGTGCTACTTTTTTCCGCCGTACCACTAATAATTTTACCGGCAGAATTGAACGTGGCTGTTGGTTTGGTTGGCGGAGTCAAATCCGGTGCAATAATCGATTTCGGTGTCGAAATATTTCCAACGTCATCTGTCGCAGTCACATTGACTGTTTCTTTATTGATTAAGGCTGTTGCCAAAGTCACAGTGTAATTGCCTGTAGTGGCATCCGCAGTACCCGTTCCAATTTGCGTACCTGAAGAATTTTTCACAATCACCGTGCTGCCCATTTCGGCAACGCCTGTGATGATTTGACCGGATGCATCGAATAACGCAGTCGGTACAATCGGTGCAGTTTTATCCGGTGCAATAATATTGATTACATCAGAAATATTTCCCGCTGCATCTTTTGCCGTCACGCTAACAACTTGTTTATTGATTAATGCGGTTGACAGCGTGATCGAATAAACACCTGTAGTGGCGTTAGCCGTTGCAGTTCCGATTTGTGTACCGGATGCATTATTAACAACAATAGTGCTGCCTTTGTCTGCTGTTCCACTGATAACAGTTCCTGCTGAATTGAAAGTGGCTGTTGATAAAAGTGGAGGCAAATAATCGGGAGCATAAATCGTTTGTACCGAAAAGTTTCCGGCGGCATCAGTCGCCCTCACAGTCACTGATGTGTTGTAAGCCAATGGAGCAGGTAAATGCACCACATATTGACCATTTGCATCAGCAACAGTTGACGCCAAATCAGCATTGGAAGCATTTCTTATTAATACAGTTGCGCCCGCTTCAGTTACACCTTGCACGACATCTGCGGTGTCATTAAAGGATGCTGAAGATAATATTGGAGAGGTTTTATCTTGCGCTGCAATTAATAATCCATTGGATGAATTGCCTGCAGCATCTGTTGCAACAATGCTAACGATTTCTTTATTTGTTAATGCACTTGTTAAAGAAACACTGAATCCCCCTGTTGCGTTCGCAATTGCAGCTCCGATTTGTACGCCATCGCTATTTTTAACCACAATTGAGCTATTTTTTTCAGCTGTGCCAGTAATAACGCTGGTTGTATAAAATGAAGCTGTTGGAATAGCTGGAGGCGTTTTATCAGGTGCAACAATTGAAACTTCAGAAGAAGCTGTATAGCCACTCCTAGATGTATATACCTCCAACTTTTCTCCATTTGAATAAGCTGAAGGCAAGTTTATTTCAAAAGTACCGTCTTCTCTAGCGTAGGAATTTGCAATCCAATCCGATTCTTTTCCTAACCCATCATAAACACTCCACTTCTGAACAAGCACTCTAGCTCCTGCTTCAGCAGTGCCAACTACCGTAACTCCATTTTCCAAAAACGAAGCTGTTGGTGTTACAAATGGAGCGCTAATAATTTGCGTGGGCATTTCAAGTTTTGTCACTTCAGATATATAACCAGAAACATCCGTAGCCGTTACATCCAAGACAGTGTTGAATGAATACTCTGAAGCTATATTTGTCACAAAATAACCACTCGCATCAAGAGTAGTTGAAGCGATAAGAAGATCACCATGTTTTACAGTAATTGTCGAGCCTGGCATTCCTGTTACCGCTATTGCATCTCGACCTTCATGCCAACTTTTCCAAGCATAAGGTTGTGGAACAAAACCCATTGGAAAAGTATCCAACCAATAAGTACCTGCAGCTCGATTCAAATAAGTTATTGGATTAAAGATATAGCCATCAGCAAATTCAATGGTTTCAACATCCCTAACATCAAACCCAATTCTACCTCGATCTTGATTCCCTAATTGGGTTGTAATAGTAATTGCATTTGAACTAGTAAAATCTTCAAGAATCGACAATGTCACTTCGTAACTATTAATATCTGTTAGAACGAGCTTATCCTGTCCAGAAGAATCAACAATGTATTTATCTCCGTCACCTAGCTTATAGACATAGGTATCATTCCCAGCTCTTCCGTCTGCAAAATTTTGATGTGACGCATCCGATGAGCTTGTCAAAATATCATCATCATCAGTTGCTGAATAGCCACCCCATAAGGAAGATGAGTTGACTATAGTGCCATCATTAAATTTAATGTTTTCTACAGCAATTAAGTTATCGTAAGAAATATAGTTGGCGATATTGCTCTCATTAACTCCTTCTGGCAAAACGAGTAGATCATTACCGCCCGAATCACTAATTATAAAACTTTGCATATAGCCAAATTCAAGCCCTTCACGTCTAATTATGTCGCCCGCCATGTAAGTGTCATCACCCAAACCACCATCCATAAATACAGTTTCTGGAAGGTCACGTAACTGGTTATATTGCTGACCACCTGCATTAAAAAAAGTAACAACTAACGTATCGTTACCCTCACCACCAT
>CAMLRJ010000246.1 GCA_946482345.1 uncultured Cellvibrio sp. | reverse complement strand
ATGCACATCCTGCGAAGCCAATTATTTTGCAAGCGGCAGATAGTAAATGGCTGAATTGGTCTGAAGATCTCAGAAGTTTAGGAATAAAAGTGGATTTTATTTGCCCAGATGATTTGTGCCGATTCTTTCAAAAAAAATTCCCTAAAATTAAAATACCTGAAATTCCTAAATTTTAAAATGATTGGATTTGTTAAATTTCCGCATACTCCGCATATTGCATGGTTGGCTGATGGCTCACCTCGTGACGATAAAATATTGTCTGATAGTGAAGTAAGAAATTTACTGTCTGGAGTGGTATATGTGGAAGAAAAAATAGATGGCGCGAATGTAGGCTTGTCGATAAACGAGCAAGGCCGGGTTTGCGTACAAAATAGAGGTCAGTACTTAAGTCCTCCCTATTATGGGCAATTTTCTCGTTTGGAATCATGGCTCTCACTACACCAATTGCAGTTAATTGAGTTGTTGGAACAAAATTTTATTTTATTTGGTGAGTGGTGTGCAGCACAGCACTCCATACATTATTCAAATCTTCCTGATTGGTTTTTGGTTTTTGATGTATATGACAAAAAACAACAGAGGTTTTGGAGTGTTAATCGACGCAATGAGCTTGCACATAAATTGAATATGACGACAGTGCCGTTGATTTTAAATAAACACACTGATTTGGATGTTTTGCGGGAATTATTAACCCATAAATCAAGTAGCTATCGTGAGGGTACAATGGAAGGATTGGTCGTGCGTAAAGATTCTGAAAATTGGTGTGAGACTCGTGGAAAACTCGTACATACTAACTTCATGCAAACGATGGATGAACATTGGAGTAAGCGCACGATTAGGTGGAATAATTTATGCCAGCACAAGCTGAGTTGATCCAATGTGATCAACTCAGTACATGCAACCCGAAGGGAAATAATCCGTAGGTGTTTGCTTGAGCGTTTAGTAATACATTAAAACTTCAAAGTCCCCTGCAACGCAACCGTCACAGGTTTTTCATAAAAAGCGTAATAACCCGAGCTGGTGTTGCTGGTTAAGGTGCTGGCGACGGGTAATCCGTTTGCATAAGTTACAATCGATTCATCTGTCAGGTTTTTGCCGATTAAGGCAACTTCCCACAAATCATCGTTGCCGCTTAATGCGATGCGGGCATTGAGTTTGGTGAAGGCGTCTTGTTCGAATTTTGGATCCAGTGATGGTGTGGTGAGATATTCCGAGCTGTACACCACATCCAAAGTGCTCACTAATTTCAGGCCGCCACTGAATTCGATGGTGTAATCCACACCAATATTGCCTTGAATTTCAGGTGTGAATTCGCGACGTTTTCCGGTGGCATCACAAACGCCGTCACCCACAACACCTATATTGTCAATTTGGCCGAAATAACATTGGGAGTTTTTAAAATCGGTGTATTCAAAATCAATAAACGCAACACCGCCACGCAGTAAAACATTATCAACCACTGCCCAGCGTCCATCCACTTCCAGGCCTTGAACTCTTGCTTCACCCGCGTTGGTGACATTGAAGCTGAGTGAACCATCGAACTGGCTGGTTTGCATATCGCTGAAGTCGGAACGGAAGAGTGCGACATTCAATTCTGCAGTGCCATCTGCCAATACAAATTTTCCGCCGAGCTCATAATTTTTCACTTCTTCGTCTTCAAATTCCCATGAGCCTTCTATGTTGGGGACGCCTGCAGCTTGCCCGTTGTAGATGCCGCCCAATGCATTAGGTGCAGCATTTGAGCGAACATCGAAACCGCCTGATTTAAAACCGGTGGTGAAACTGGCGTAAACCATGTCAGTAGAATTGATGTCAGCTTGTAGCGTTACCAAAGGTGTGAATGCGGATTCATCCCTATCACCTTTAACCGTGTGTGGATCAACTTTGAAAATACTCCAGATACCGTTGTAAGTATCGGTGATTGAGCCTTGAGGAAGCGGATCATCACTACCTGGAGCGACATGATATTGATGACGTGATGCTTCTTTGTTTTCTTCGGTGTAGCGCGCACCTAAAACCAAACGCATGGTGTCGGTAAAATTCCAGGTGCCCTGGAAAAATACTGCGCTTAAATCAGTGTCCTGTTCAAAATCACGTTGGGTTGATGCGCCTCTTAATGCATTTGCCGCCGCTGAACCTATGCGTGAAATAAACGCGGTGGCGATAAAACTGTCTGTCGGCACACCCACTACGTCATGAAAATCCAGTGAGCTTTTTTGGAAAAATACACCGCCCAGATAACTGAAGGTTTGGTCTTCGCTGGATGCAATTCTCAATTCCTGACTGAATTGGTCGTAATCTTCATCAGACAAAATAAAGAAGCCGGGGCCACCGGTAAAATCGCAGTCACACAACTCTTCGTAGTTGTAAGCATTGCGACCTGTAACTGAAGTCAGTGTGTAATTTTCAGTTTCATATTCCACGGTCAGCGTCTGGTTTTCTGTATCGTTGTAACTGTAATCACCATTTGATTGTCGTTTCCAGTCGTGTGCGGTATCCAACTGATAATTGCCGAGAGTGAGATAAGACAGCATGGTTTGATACGAGACTGGCGCTATGGGATTGCCGTTGGTATCGAGTTGGGTATTGGGGTTGAACACGGGGTTAACCACTTCAACATTTCGGCCATCGCTATCAAATGACCCGTCTTCAATTTTTAAATTGATGTCCCAATTGTCATTGGGTTGCCAGCGCAAAACACCACGAACAACCTGGTTTTCGTCAGCAGCCTCATCGCGCCCCAGAGTTGTATTTTCAAAATAACCGTCGATGCTGCTGTCAAGAATTGCCAGGCGTCCGGAGAAGGTTTCTGAAATTGGGCCGGATAAAATCAGGCGTACATCCTGCTCGGCATATTCAGGCTCATACAACATTGTCAGTTTGCCTTCGAATTCTTCGGTAGGCTTGGCGGTTGTGATACTGATTGCACCGGCAGTGGAGTTTTTACCAAAAATAATACTTTGCGGACCGCGCAACACTTCAACGCGCTCTATATCCAGAAATGGTGCTCTTGCCAATTGCGAGCGCCCGAAATGAACGCCATCAACAAATTGTGCAGCTGATTGTTCAAAGCCCTGATTAACGCCGGAGCTGATACCGCGAATGGCAATGTTGGTGCCTATACCGGTTTGCGTCATATTAAAACTGGGGATGTAGTCGGCAATTCGTTCGATACTGGTGATGCCCGCATCTTCAATTTTTTCGCCACTCAGTGCGTTGACGGAGATAGGAACATCTTGCAATTTTTGCACGCGTTTCTGTGCAGTAATAAACACTTCTTCGAGAGCGGCTTCTTGTGCAATAACAGCACCGGATACGCAACTGGAAATGATCAGGCTGAGCAATTTAATGCGTGAATTTTTCACGGGGCTTATCTCCATTAACTAACTGATTGTTGTGGTTTGTAGTTATGATCAAACAAGAGTGGCAGCATATCCTTGATATATAGCTGACAGTTGTAAAAATACCAGTAAATGAGGAAAAAGCACAGGTGGTCAGTTATGAGTGAAACATAGCTCAAACCGGATTTGATTGTGCTTAACGATGAGACTCTATAGAGTGCCGCCCCGAAGTTGGCCAGACAGTCGCTCCTGTGATGTCTCGATTATTTGCTTGCAAATAAAAGGGTGTGCAGGGGAGGAAAGTCCGGGCTCCACAGGGCAGAGCGCCAGGTAACGCCTGGGGGGTGTGAACCCACGGAAAGTGCAACAGAGAGCAGACCGCCTAAGTTTTCTTCAGTATTCCTTCTCCTTCGGGAAAAGAGTGAGGGTAACCGGTAAGGGTGAAAGGGTGCGGTAAGAGCGCACCGCGCAACTGGTAACAGGCTGCGGCATGGTAAACCCCGCTCGGAGCAAGACCAAATAGGCCCTCAATGATGCGGCCCGTATCGAGGGCGGGTAGGTTGCTTGAGGCTGATGGCGACATCAGTCCCAGATGAATGACTGTCCACGACAGAACCCGGCTTATGGCTGACTTCACTTTATCCCCATCTACAAATGCCTTATTGGTACCTTCTGCTTATCCTAAAAAAACTAAAAACATCAATCTGATGAGTTTATTTCTGCATATAAAAAAATAATCTAAAAATGAGGTCAAAAACGGATAAAAAACTAGATCATTAACTTATACATTGTTTATCCACAGGTTGCTTAATATTTTATCCAAAAAAATCATGTAGATAAGCGTATTTTCCACAGAAATTCATTGTGTATGCATGTGTTGGTTATAAAGCTGATGACGGTGCTGTGGATATTTGGGTTGCAGGTAACAAAAAATCTCATTATCTTGGGGGCACATCTGGTTTTTGAGAGAGTTTTCACTAGATGTAGTGGTTCTTTTATTAACTTTCTTGGTTGTTCTGATTATTGGGCAATCGTTAGCAGGATGCACTGTTGGGTCTTGTACACCCAACAGTGCTGTGCAGGAGGCAGCTAAACATGGAAAGCCCATTTAGCGACCAGATGCGAGACTTGCAATTCCATTTTGGTTGTTAGAAGAAACTACGTCAATCTATTGATGGAGTTTAGAGCTTTCCTTTTACATTACTTTAGTTCTTACAAGAGGAAAGTTTATGTATCAATACATACTCAATAAAAATCCACAGCCTATGCTTAAAGGTGAGCATGAGGTACATCTTGTTGGGTGTTCTCATGGCCCTGAAGTGCAGAATCGGATAAATCTTGGTTATTACCCCAGTTGTGCATCTGCTGTAACAGCAGCCAGATCAGCATATACATCATGGCATATTGATGGCTGTGCCTACTGCGTGCCCACCTGTCATAGACGATAGATTTAAGCGGCCTTTTGGCCGCTTTTTGAATTGATCAACAAAACCTGCATCACTTTTTATTTGGTTCTAAGCTTGGATGTGCTAATTAGAATCTAATCCAATCAGGTCTTGTGGGTGAATTACACTTTTATTAGCTAATGGAAATTAGGAAAGTGAACTCATGCGTACTTATATTCGTCATCCCACATCAATTCCTATTCAAGTCTGTTCTGGCGGCGACGATGGTTCGCGGGTGAGGGTTCGCAATTTAAGTGCGGGTGGGTTGTGTTTTATGACAAATAAGCCTGTGAAAGTCGGGACGGTGATTGAGTTTGAAATCCCTGTTACCAAACCGGATTATCACGGTAAAGGCGTGATTGTTTGGCGGCGCGAACAATCGCCTGAAAATTATGAAGTCGGTATTCGGTTTACCAGTGATAACGAATATTTTCGTGCACGAATGGTGGAGCAGGTTTGCCAGATTGAAGACTACCGCCAACGCCTTGCATTAAAAGGCCGGGAGTTAAGTAGTGAACAAGCGGCATTGGAATGGATTGAACGCTATTCAGGAACTTTTGATCAACAGAACAGAGTGTGAAATAAATCAGATGTAAAAAAAATCCCCGCACTGCGGGGATTTTTTTGAGATTTGTTATTCCTGCTTTTGATTGAAAGGTGCGTACCAGCAAATCAGGAATGATGGAATGGTGGCGACCATAACGAAAATAAAATAATTGATGTAGCCCATTGCTTCTTGTAGATGACCGCTGACTGCACCAGTAAACATCATACACAATCCCATCAATCCAGTTCCGAAAGCATAATGAGTGGTTGTGTATTTTCCTGGAGCAAGTTGCTGCATCAAGTAAATCATGAAGCCGACAGACCCAAATCCAAAAAAGAATTTTTCTATAGCAACACCAAGCGTAATTAATATTGGATCGGTAGGTAGATAAATAGCCATTATCAAAAAGGTAACGT
>CAMLRJ010000245.1 GCA_946482345.1 uncultured Cellvibrio sp. | reverse complement strand
TTGATGATTATTTTGTTGGCAGGAATCCGTGCGATTAAAATGTTTTTTTAATTCGGCGCTACCGGGAATGCAAATATCCTTACAAACTAACCAATTGACTTTGGCTGATAATTCAATTTTTTCCTGAAGCAGATTGTGCGACTGCATAGGCACCGGAAGTAAAAGGCTTTCTGAATAACCAAAGTTATTAATCGAATCTGTTGTAATCAAATGTGGAATGGGCCATTGAATTTCGCCGGGTGAAATTTCTTTTGGAAGTGTCCAGTTAATAACCGGAGCCAAACCTGTATCGCCGGGATTTTTCCAATAAAGATGCCAGCCAGGATTTAATGTAAATAAAATCCCGGCTGAAAAATTACCGTTTTCAGGAATGGTATCGCAATTGCTAACAAGGCTTAGTTTTAACTCTGCAGTTTCTGCTTTTTCGTTACTGAATGCTTCAGTTGCAATTAAAAACACCAGCAGCAGGCTCAGTCGCATAGATTTCTCGTTGAGTATTCAGGGAGCGATTTGCATCATAAGTGCATTTGTAGATTATGAGTGTTAAGAAAAGTTCAAGCAGGTAATTGTCACTGAATGCTACGAATCAATGCCCTTGCAGTGTTACCACAATCTGTCGGGCGCCGCCCTGATTGCGATGTTCGCCCAGATAAATTCCCTGCCATATGCCAAGATTTAATTGGCCGGATGTAACAGGAATAGTCAAGCTGCAACCAAACAAACTGGATTTGATGTGAGCAGGTAAATCATCACTGCCTTCATCCATGTGTAAATAATAGGTTTGATCTTCCGGTACCAGACGATTCACATAATTTTCAAAATCTTTGCGCACGGTTGGATCGGCATTTTCGTTAATGCTTAAAGAAGCTGAGGTATGTTTGATGAATAGGTGCATCAAACCGGTTTGCATTTGCTGCAGTTCCGGAATGTGCTGCAATATTTCGTCAGTGATTAAATGAAAACCCCTTGGCCTGGGTTTTAAACGAAATTCTTTTTGCACAATAATCATATGATTTAAATAGTCTATGGATTTAAATAGGCAGCTGCGTGGTGTATTTCACTTGCTTTAGCGCAAATGCAGAATTAATCGAACCCAGATTGGGTAAATTAATTAATTGGGTTTTCATTAACCTTTCATAATGTTCAACACTTTCAACAACTACACGCAACACATAATCTTTATCGCCACTGGTGGAATAACACTCAACAATTTCCGGTATTTCGGAAACCGCCGCTTCAAATGCTTCCAATGCATCCTGTTGATGATGTTTGATGGTGATGTACGCGTGAACCGTGACGCCAAGATTCAATTTTGCGGCGTCCAGCAATGTCACTTTATGTTTGATGATGCCTTCAACTTCGAGTCGTTTGAGTCGTCGCCAACAAGGGGTGTGTGAAAGCCCGACCAGGTTGCCCAAATCGGCCATTGAGTAATCGGCATTTTGTTGAAGTGCCCGCAATATTGCGCGGTCGATATCGTCAATGTCTATTTTGCTGCTCATGTTTTATCCTATTGTTATTTGTATGATGTCGAAATTGTAGGATGAATATTTTCGATCTACAACAAATGGAGGATGATTTTTATAAAATTCTCACGAGAGACAGCTTTGTGTCCTGTTAATCGAAAATACTTTTGGACTGACTCAGGCAACTTATTGTGATTGTGTATTCGTCCGCGTATCCTAACGCCTCTTTTTATGTGGCGATTGCCATTGATATTCCGCGTGTAAGGGCCGTTCTATTAGTGACCTACACAATAAGAAAGTATTGCTAAGGAGCATTCCGCAATGAGAGTTATTCTGTTGGGCGCACCCGGCGCAGGTAAAGGAACGCAGGCGCAGTTGATTATGGAACGTTTTGGTATTCCACAAATTTCGACGGGTGACATGTTAAGGGCTGCAGTAAAAGCGGGAACTCCTTTAGGGCTTCAGGCGAAGGATATTATGTCGGCCGGTGGTTTGGTGTCCGATGATTTGATTATTGCGTTGGTGAAAGAGCGCATTGCCTCCAATGACTGTGCCAAGGGTTTCTTGTTCGATGGTTTTCCCCGCACCATTCCACAGGCTGAGGCTTTGCTGGACGCTGGTATCGAAATTGATCATGTGATTGAAATTTTTGTGCCGGATGAAGAAATTGTTTCGCGCTTGAGTGGCCGTCGTGTACACGAGGCTTCAGGCCGTGTTTACCATGTGATTCACAATGCGCCGAAAGTCGCAGATCACGATGATTTTACCGGCGAACCTTTGATTCAACGTGTGGATGACAGTGAAGAAACTGTTCGCAAGCGTTTATCTGTTTACCACGATCAAACAGAACCTCTGGTAGGTTTTTATCAAAAACTATCTGCCAGTGGTAAAGCAAAAACCCGCTATACCCGTATCAACGGAATAGGGGCAGTTGATGCTATCCGCCAACAGGTATTGAAAGTCGTATCCTGATCAATAATGTTGATGAACAAGGCTCCTGAGGGAGCCTGTTTTTTTTGAGTGAAATGTTATGAGTATTATTCTTGGTCTGGATTCATCAACAGATGCTTGTTCGGTTGCCTTGTATATTAATGGTGATGTTAAACAGCAATTTGAATTGGCTGCAAAATCTCATACACAACGATTGTTACCCATGGTCGATCATATTCTGGCAGACGCGCAGATTCCTCTTTCCCGTCTTGATGCAATCGCTTTTGGTCGCGGCCCTGGCTCATTTACCGGATTGCGTATTTGCATGGGAGTGGTTCAGGGATTGGCTTTTGGTGCAGATTTACCAGTAGTACCGGTCTCGACATTAGCATCCATGGCCTTGGCTTTTCATACCGAGTCACCGAATACTAATCTGCCATTGGTAGCTTGTTTGGATGCGCGCATGAATGAAGTTTATTGGGGGCTTTTTCAAATTGAAAAAGATTTGCCCCTGTTGATTGGTGAGGAAGTTGTCAGCGCACCTGAATTTTTAATCGCGTCAAAAAATATTACGGGTTTTGAAAATCAATTTGCCGCATTGGGGCAGGGCTGGCATTACCCGGCATTATCACAAGTAAATCCAATCATTAAACAACAGGATATTTATCCCACAGCCGCATCTATCGTTAAAATTGCTGCGGCATCCGTTGCAAAAGGTCAGACAGAGTCGATACTTTCGGCTCAGCCTGTATACTTGCGCGATAGTGTTTCCTGGCAAAAACGGCCGGCGGCTCGTCGGCAAATTCAAATCGATTAATTATCTGCGTTAAAAAATTTCAATAAATTAAAAATTGAATTCTGCATGCGCCAATAATTGAACAGAGTTAAATAGCAGAGGGGGTTAAAAAACCGTTGCTGTTGCGCTTTATTTTTGCACAAATACAATTAAGTGCGCCAGCTAATCATCGATGGAGTTATTTTTTTGATGATTGAATTGTTCATCTTGTATAAAATTGCAACCTATAATTCTTGGAAAGGAAATGTAATGAAAAATAAATCGAAATTTTCTGCTTTATTATTATCTCTTCTTTGTTCTACTTCAGTTTTTTCTGTAGAGCGTACCATCAACTATCAATATGATGGGTTAGGACAGCTTACCTTCGTCGAAGATAGTGTAAACGGTAATAGGGATTACGATTACGATGATGCCGGTAATCGAAAAGTTGTTTCAGTTGGTCAACTTTCTGATGACGCACCAACCCAACCTGCACCTCCAATACCAACAGGCCTTTCTTGTTTCATGCAAGCACCGAATGTTTATCGGGCTAGTTGGAATGCCAGCACTGGCGCAACCTATTACATCATTCGGTCTACAGGCAGCGTCAACCCCGAGCGCACGGTGACTTCGACGTCTTATTACATCGATCAAGGTGGTGCGAGTTGTAAATGGGTTAAAGCGTGTAACGCAAGCAATATTTGTAGTGAAAAAGCAAATTTCTAAATTAAGGAATTCAGGACGATGATTAGGTGTAATAAATTAAACGTTATTTTCTTTTGTGGATTGATAGCGTCTTCTGCTATCGCGGAACAGTTGGCTCCGCCGAAATATCAGGTTGTTGACAGAATGGGAGTGAATGCCCATTCAGGCCAGATTGTTATCGAAATACCCACTCTCACAATCGGTGGAGACTTGGGGCTTTCACATAAAGTGTCAAGTTCTAATAGTAATTTTATCCAACAAAATTCGGGTGGTGCTTATACAGGTATTTCAGATAAATTTTTTGGGAGTGCCGTATACACAAAAGTATTAAGTCCAGGATCTTCATTTTCCAACGAAGATCAATATAGTGCGCAAAACCCTCTTGATCACTTTAGAGATACACATTCTGGCATTTGGTTGATGAGAGTACATGATCATCAAGGTAGCGCAGATTTCAAAGTAATGTATGGCGGTTATGCCAGAGGATATGTTTTTGATACTTCTTTGCTTTATTCTTATGAAGCTTTGGGTGATAAAAGACATACATTAGTTATTCCAGCCGGAATGCCCGGGCATCTGTTATGGACAAAACCGGATGGAACAAAAACATTATTTTATCGCGGTGAATCAAATGTTAACGCAAGGTCCGGAGGCTTCGTAAAAAAAATAGAGCACCCAAATGGTTTTACATTATATTTTGATCGTACCATTGGAAATTCAGTTGCTTACAATACGGTCTCAACAAATACTGGTTACCAGTTAAAGTATAATTACGTTACTGATACAACAGTAAGTTATGGTGTTGGAGCAGGTAACACCTGGTATGAAAATCCTGCGGAAAATAACACAACATGGTCACATCAAAATCCATACTCCGTTATAGGCGTTAATGCAGCCTATGAACGTTGCAGCAATCAACCATCAACTGTCTGCGTTTCAAAAAATGAAAGTTGCCCTTCATTTTCCTCTACAGGTCAATCCTGCGTAACTATGACAAATGAATGGCCTACAGCAAAATTCTCTTGGCCAAAAGGAATGCCAAGGGCAATTTTCTTTGGTGAGAATACTTATTCTGTAAAAGACTCTTCTGGAGGTGTAACAGAGATTTATCTAAAATCATTTGATAAATATAAAGACGAGAACGGAAATCCAACCTCGGCAAATTATCCCGTAGGGCAAGCGTTCGTTCCAAGAGTCAAGAGTATTAAACCTGTGGGCACTTTGGAATCGACTATTTCATATACCTATAAAAATTATATTGATGCCGTGCAAAAGCCAGGCTCATATGTATATATCATTCCAGGAGAAACAGCTCTTGTTCAATCTGCATCAGGAATCAATGGTCAATATACATATACAAAAGGGATAGAGCAGGCAATATTCCCCTATGCAGAAGGATATCAAGCCGCAGATGGAATATTCATAAAAAAATTACATCAATTCTTCGGAATATTAATGTATGTCCAATCACCAAGGGGAATGACAACGTTTACTATAGATTACAGAAATTTTCCTTATGAAAGTGTATCTCCTGATAAGCCAATCGAACGTTATTATTATGATGGTCGTGGAAATGTTAATAGAGTCAGGTACGGCTCTAATAGTCAATCATCTGCATATGTTATAGATGCAGAATATCCATCAAACGCAGAATGTAATAATCCCAAAACCTGTAACCAGGCTAAATGGATCAGTGACGCATTGGGGAATAAAACTTATTACACCTATCATGAATTATCTGGACAAGTTTCGACGGTTACCCAGCCAGCAAATACACAGGGTATTTCTCCTCAAACTCGTTATGAGTATGCACAGTTCTATGCCCGATATATCAATGAAACAGGAAATAAAGTGCAAGCGACAGATCCCATCTGGTTGAAAACTTACGAAAAATATTGCATTGACAGT
>CAMLRJ010000244.1 GCA_946482345.1 uncultured Cellvibrio sp. | reverse complement strand
TGCGACATATTGATTGCCTGTCTTTATTTATCATTGACCTCAACCAGATCAACCGTTTGAAATCCACGCGGAAGTTTATTTCCCCGACGACCACGCTCACCGCGATAGTGATCAAGATCTCCAGCTTTCAATGTGATGTGGCGTTTGCCTGAGTATAGCGTTAAAACCTGATTTGGGTTGATCACTTTAACTGCCACCAGATATTCCTCGCGTTTAATCAGTTGCGCAGAGGGAATATTCATAATCTTGTTACCTTTACCTTTTGCAAGTTCAGGCAATTCGGTAACAGGGAACACCAGCAAACGGCCATCATTACTGACAGCAGCCAATAATGCCTTGTTGGGATCGGTAATAATTTCTGGCGGCAAAACCTGCGCACCTTCAGGCAAGGTTAGCAATGTTTTTCCCGCTTTATTTTTGCTGGCAAGATCATCCAATTTAGCGACGAAACCATAGCCCGCGTCGGAAGAAACCAATACACGTTGATCATCTGCTCCCATCAGTGCACCTTCAAAAGTAGCACCACTGGGTGGATTGATTTTTCCGGTCAAAGGCTCACCTTGCCCACGAGCAGAAGGTAAATTGTGTGCCGGAATTGAATAACTGCGACCGGTTGAGTCCAACAAAATAACAGACTGATTGGATTTTCCGTGAATCGCAAATTTCAAACTGTCGCCTGCTTTATAACTCAATGTTGAGGCATCAATTTCATGACCTTTAGCAGCACGAATCCAGCCTTTATCGGAAATCACAACCGTAATCGGATCAGCTGAAATCATTTCGTTCTCGCTAATCGCTTGTGCTTCTGCACGCTCGATGATTGGCGAGCGACGGTTATCACCAAATTCAACAGCAACTTGTAACAGTTCTTTGCGAATTAAATTTTTCAATTTTACGGCTGAAGCCAAAATACCTTGCAACTGATCCCGCTCTTTTTCCAAATCCGCTTGCTCACTGCGAATTTTCATTTCTTCCAGACGCGCCAACTGACGCAACTTGGTTTCCAGAATATATTCCGCTTGCATTTCAATTAAATTGAAGCGTGACATTAATTCTGTTTTGGGATCATCTTCTTCCCGAATAATTCGGATCACTTCGTCAACATTCAAGAACACAATCATTAATGCTGCTAAACGAAGCAATCTTTCTTCAACTTTCTCCAAACGATATTGCAAACGTCTACGTGTAGTAACCGTTCGGAAAACCAACCATTCAGAGATAATTTTATTCAATGGCTTAACAGAAGGTTTGCCATCAATACCAATCATGTTCATGTTGACACGATAGGTGCGTTCCAACTCGGTCGTTGCAAACAAATGTTGCATTATCTGTTCGAGATCAACACGATTCGAACGCGGTATGATGACCAGGCGAGTAGGATTTTCGTGATCGGATTCATCGCGCAAATCGGCAACCATCGGTAATTTTTTTGCCTGCATTTGTGCTGCAATTTGTTCCAGAATTTTTGCACCACTGACCTGATGCGGTAATGCCGTAATAATAATATCGCCGGTTTCTTCATCTTTTTGCCAGACAGCACGCATACGAATACTGCCGCGACCGGTTTCGTACATTTTAATAATTTCATCGCGCGGCGAAATAATTTCTGCTTCCGTGGGCATATCCGGGCCAAGAATATGCTGACAAAGTTCTGTAACTGTCGCGTTGGGATTATCCAGCATATGAATGCAGGCATTCACCACTTCACGCAAATTATGCGGTGGAATATCAGTCGCCATGCCCACCGCTATACCGGTTGTACCATTCAATAACACATTGGGAACACGCGCAGGCAATACGTTAGGCTCTTCCAATGTACCGTCAAAATTCGGCACCCAATCAACAGTACCTTGTCCCAATTCTTCCAATAAAACTTCACTGTATTTGGTCAAACGCGATTCGGTATAACGCATAGCCGCAAATGATTTGGGATCATCCGGCGAACCCCAGTTACCCTGACCATCCACCAATGTATAACGATAAGAAAATGGCTGCGCCATTAACACCATGGCTTCATAAGAAGCCGAATCGCCGTGCGGATGAAACTTACCAATCACATCACCCACAGTGCGCGCGGATTTTTTATATTTTGCGCTGGCTTTTAAACCCAGTTCACTCATCGCATAAACAATGCGACGTTGCACAGGTTTCAGACCGTCGCCAATATGTGGCAATGCACGGTCGAGAATGACATACATGGAATAATCGAGATAAGCTTTTTCGGTGTACTCACGCAATTCAATGCGTTCACTACCATCAATTGGAACTAAATCGGACATGGTTTTCCTGTTTTTTTATTTAGGTCAAAATTTTTCCCCCCCTCCTAACCTCCCCCTCGGTAACTGCTCCTGCGTTACTCGACCTCCTGCATCCATGCAGTCGTTGGCAAGGGGTAGGGACTTGACTCCCTACTTTTTTAATACGGAGTGAAATCTATCCCCTCCCCTTGCCAAGGGGAGGGTTAGGGTGGGGTGATTTACATTATTTCTTCAACGGCAAAACACCGGTTTCTTTCACATGCAATGCTGGCAAGAACGCAGAAAAATCCAGCTTTGCATCAAAATTGTAATTCACTGAATCTTTTATTCCTTTGTTATTAAGATGTGAAATAAATTTTACGATTTGCAAAAGATTGGCAGAGACTGTGACTTTGACGGGTGTTTCTTTGTAAGCAGTTAATGTCGGCAATTGATTGCTCACACCACTCAATAAATCAAAATTTTCCAAACCCACGGTATAAGACATGCCGCGCAGTGATAAATCCGTAGCATTGGGATTGGTAATTAACAATGTGACTTCTATGGGCTGGGAGAAACCTTCTGCCGGTAACATTTTTAACGCCGCCACTTTCACTTTGGGATTTTCAAATTTGGGACTCATCACCGCACAGGATGAGAGAAATAAAATCAATAGAATTAAAAAACTACGCTGAACATACGTCATCATGATTGGGGTTCATCCTGTATTTCTTCTTCAAATTCTTCGAGCAAATCCAAAGGTTCGTATTCTTCACCTTCAAGATTTTCATCCCAGTTGATACCGACCAAAATCACATCATCATGCATACCAGGTAACCAATCATCCAGAAACTCATCGAGATCAATAGCAACCGGCTTGTACGCACTCCAATCATCCTGACAATGAACTTTGGCAAAACTTTCGTGCGACCAAAAAGGCATCACATCCGTTTCTTCGCTTTGTTCGGAAGCACAAAGCGCCCATCCATCAGGGCCTTCCAATCCCCATACACAACCTTGAGCCATAGCTTCAACAATAAACCTATCCAGATTTTCTTCCGGATCTGTCCCCAGGGGTTCAGGAATATTCACAGAGTTCATAGTTGTACCTCGCGTGTGCAATCGGAATTGATTCAATTAACCGAAACGTTTGTCGGCAACAAAAGGATTGTGTAATCGTTCTTCGCCAATAGTGGATAAAGGGCCATGACCGGGAACAAATGTGACCTGATCATCCAGCGCAAAAAGCTTATCACGAATAGATCGAATCAGATCATCATAATTTCCGCGTGGAAAATCAGTACGACCAATCGAACCATTAAAGATCACATCACCCACCCACGCCATCTGGCTGGGTTGATGGTAAAACACTATGTGACCCGGTGTATGCCCCGGACAATGAATTACCGACAGACTTTCCGTTCCAATGTTAACCTCATCGCCCTGCTGCAAATACCGGGTCGATTCAAACGCCGCCTGTGCAGGAAACCCCATCATTTGCGCTTGCTGGGGAATACGTGAAAGCCAGTAGGTATCATCCTGATGAGGCCCAACGATGGGGACATTTGCCACACTTGCCAAATCCTGCGCACCGCCGACATGATCCAGATGACCATGAGTAAGCAAAATTTTTACCAATACCAACTGCAAACGATTAATTAGCGCCAGAATTTTTTGAATCTCACCACCTGGATCGATCACAGCTGCTTCGCGAGTTTCTTCACACCACAACAAACTGCAATTTTGTCGATAATGTGTAACAGGAATGATTTCAAACTTCAGCATGAGTTAACCTTATACCGGTTCCAATAAGCAGGTACAATCCCGCCAAAAATAGACAGCGTATTATCCATTCCCCATTCGGGTTAGTCGATGTTTTATTGATTCAGTACAGATTTCAACAAAGGTTTTTTATGAATCCAACATTATTTATTCAATTACAAAAATTGGTTCCCCAGCACGGCCTTTCTCGTTTGGTGGGAAAACTTGCGGCAAGCCGAAAACCTTTTATCAAAAACAGATTAATTCCCTGGTTTGTAAAACGTTATCAAGTTGATATGAGTTTGGCTCAGGAAACCAATCCATTGGCTTACGCCTCTTTCAATGATTTTTTTACTCGTGCTTTGCGCGCTGACGTGCGACCAATTAATACCGATGCCAATACCATTGTTTGCCCCGCTGATGGCGCTATTAGCCAATTGGGTAAAATTATTGATGGTCGAATCTTTCAAGCCAAAGGGCAAGATTATTCTGTGCTGGAATTACTTGGCGGCGATCAGGAATTAACGAATGAATTTATGGGCGGCGATTTTGCGACAGTCTATTTATCACCCAAAGATTATCACCGCGTGCATATGCCTTTTTCCGGAAAACTACGCTGCATGATCAGCGTGCCGGGAGAATTATTTTCAGTCAACACAGTCACTGCTGAAAATATTCCGCGTTTGTTTTCACGCAATGAACGTGTCGTTGCTATTTTTGATACCAGCATCGGACCTATGGCCGTTGTATTAGTCGGCGCAATGATAGTCGCAGGAATTGAAACTGTGTGGGACGGACAAATTGCACCTTTCGCCAGCCGCGAAATTGCGGTTTCACAATACCCCTACCAAAGTTTCAGCTACAAAAAGGGCGATGAAATGGGGCGTTTCAAATTAGGCTCAACGGCTATTGTGCTGTTTGCAAAAAATAAAATCCGCTGGCTGGAAAAATTTCATGCAACAGCGCCGACTAAAATGGGCGAGGCATTTGCGGAAGTGGCGCGGTAGGTTTTTATCCCCCTCTCCCTTGATGGGAGAGGGTGAGGGTGAACACGCCTAATCCCCCGGATAATCCTTCCGCAACTGCACAGGCTTATCTTTCGCCTTGCGCATTTTAATATTGACCATTTCCACACCCAGTGAAAACGCCATTGCAAAATAAATATAGCCTTTTGGCACATGCACACCGAAGCCTTCGATCATCAAAGTAAAGCCAACGACAACCAAAAAGGACAATGCCAAAATTTTGATGGTTGGATGTGAATCCACAAAATCACCTATGGGTTTTGCAGCAAACATCATCACCAATACCGCGATAATAATTGCTGTTGCCATGATTGGAACCTGACTAACCAACCCTACAGCAGTAATAACAGAATCAAGTGAGAAGACTATATCCAAAATAGCAATTTGAATTAATATCATCATCAATCCATTCACTTTGATATCTTTTTCTTCTTCTACTTCGCCTTCCAGACTGTTATGAATTTCCAACACTGCTTTAACAATCAAAAATAATCCGCCGCCAATTAAAATTACATCGCGACCGGTAATGCCATACCCAAAAATTGTGACGAAAGGTTCTGTCAGGCGCATAATCCACGCCAGTGAAAATAACAACAACAAACGTGTCAGCATCGCCAGGCTCAAGCCGACAGTGCGTGCAAACTGCCGTTGATGTTGCGGCAATTTTGCAACCAAAATTGAAATGAAAATAATATTGTCTATGCCAAGCACAATTTCCAATGCAGTTAATGTTGCTAATGCAACCCAGGCTTCCGGGCTTGTTAAAAGCTCCCGGGACC
>CAMLRJ010000243.1 GCA_946482345.1 uncultured Cellvibrio sp. | reverse complement strand
TGGCAATGTGAAAGCCGGCGAGCACGAAATCAGTGCAATTTTTACCGGTCGCGGCCCCAACAGGGATTACAAACGCGGAGCAAAAATTACCCTGACCAAAACCCAGGACCCGCTGGTACTTGAGTTACGCATTCAGGATTCCGAATCACAAATGCAACCCAAATTTGATATCAAACAATGGCAGATGTGATGTCTCTTTTTTCTCTGAAAAAAAAAATCCAACTGATATCACTGACATTATTGGTTAGTGCGATCCCGGCAATTGCAAAAGAGAAAGCCAAAACCTCGGTAGCGGATTTACGTTACGGTGTCACGCTTTACCATTATTACCAACAGGATTATTTATCCGCATTGGCAGAATTGATGGTGGCAGATTCGCGCGATGGCATTAAAGGTCATGGTAATAATCCGGAATTGATTGCAGGTGGAATAAGTTTGTCGTTTGGTATGCAAAACCATGCCGAATCAGTTTTCAACTCCATATTGAAAGATGAAAGCCGTCCTCAATACGCCCGCGATGCTGCCTGGTTTTATTTGGGAAAATTACAATATTTACGCAGTGATTTTGAGGGTGCTGCGCGCAGTTTTGAAAACATCAGCAATAAAGCATCTGCCAACTTGCAAGCTCAGGTCTCCGCACTGAAAATTAATATTGCCATTCGACAAAATAATTTTAGCCAACTGAATTTAAAATCACTCAATCAAAAAAAATTGCTTGCCTGGAGCCCTTACGCTGCATACAACCTGGGTTCAGCCTATGCCCGCGCCGGAGATTTCGAACAAGCTGAATTATATTTTAATGAATTGAATGATTTGCACAGCGAAGAAAGCGCTTTAACCAAAAAGGAACTCTGGGCGTTGCAGGATAAAGCATCGACAGCTATGGGTTATACCTTTCTCGCACAAAAAAAATATGATTTGGCTATAGATCAATTTACACGTGTCAGGCTGGATACCCATCTTTCACATCAAGCGCTGCTGGGATTGGGATGGGCTTATTTATCCCGACAAGAATATGAAGCTGCTCTCGCTCCCTGGCAGTTATTGAGTCAGCGCAGTCTGTCACTACCTGCTGCGCAGGAATCCATTTTGGCTTTACCTTTTGCCTATGAAAAATTGCAATCGCCGGGAGATGCGCTGGCGGCGTATCAGGAAGCAGAATCCCGTTTTACGCAAGAAATTCAATTTATTCGCGATATGCGACAAACCTTGACCGAAGGTGAATTATTAACACTGATTGGTGGGCCTGCATTAACCGCAAAAGAATTACGTGAAGAGTGGGAACGCACCAAAGATCAACCGGGAATCAGCGCTGCTATTGCCGCTGAAGGTGAACACTGGTTGAAGCTGGAAAGCCACAGCATTATCAAAACCCGTTCAGTTTATTTAAGCGAATTATTTTCACAAAGCCGTTTTCAAACACGCGTGCTGGATATTCGCGATTTATTGCATTTGCAACAAGTCATGCAAAACTGGCAACCGAAATTAACTCTTTACAAAGAATTATTAGTTGAAAAACAAGCCAAACGCAGTCTTGATAATCAAAAAGTGATTCAGGAAAAAATTGATCGGCAAGTCAATGAATTGGTCAAACAACGCGATGCATTGACCGCACGCATCCATCGCATCGAAACCGAACATGATTATCTGGCACTTGCGGATAAAGACACTCGCCAAATGCATGGCATAGTCAAACGATCAGAACAAGCCCTGCAAAAATTACAAGCTGCAGGCAAAAACAATCTGGATGCTGCTGAAAAACTGCGCATGTTCAAAGGCATTTTGATATGGCGCGCCGCACAATCTTATCAAGGCAATATGATTGAGTTACAAAAAAATTTACAAACTCTGGTTTCAACACTGGATGCAGCTCTGGCAACACAAGCGCGCATTCGTGAAATTACGTCTACCAGTTTTGATATACAACCCATGATGGAAAGATTGAACAAATTAACTGCAGACACCAACAACCAATTGACGGTGAATGCGCATCTGTTGGATTTGCAAACCAGCTTATTACGCCACGATGTTGACACCCAATTGGAAATACATGAAAAACGCCTGACTCACTATTTAGCGCAATCACAATTGGCTATTGCGCGCTTGTATGACACAGAGCTAAGGAAACAATCACAATGAAATCCTTCAGCCGAATTGGTTTATCACTTTGTTTGTTAGCCAGCCTGGTTAATTTCACAGCTTGTAGTTTTTTAAGCAATGATGATCGCGGTCGCACACTGGCCGACTTACCCAAACCCAAAAAACCGGACAGCAAACGTCAGGTTGAAGTGCAATCCATTTCCACTATTGAACAAAGTTACCAGCGCGCATTAAGTGCAGCTGAAGACCCCGCGTTGCGACGACAAATCAAAGCGCGAATTGCGGATCTGGAAATGGTGCGCAGTGAAAAAGATCAATTAAATGCAGCGGGTGCTGGCCGTCATTACGACAAACCCATCGCGCTTTACCGTGAATTGTTGACACAACAAACGCAAACCACTGGCGCGACCAAAGGCGTTGCTGTCGATCAATTGCGTTATAAATTGGCAAAAGCCTTGTCAATGGATGGTCGTACAGAAGAAGCGGGTGAAGTGCTAGATCAATTGGCCTCTGAAAATTCTTCTTCACCTTTTATTGCAGAAACCCAATTCCGTCGTGCCGAAAAAGCCTTTGCCGATGGCGATTATGCGGCGGCCGAACGCAATTATGAAAGCGTGGTGAAAGGCGATAATCCGGCGTTGCAACAAAATGCGCTGTATATGAAAGGCTGGTCGCAATTCAAACGCAGCCAATATGATTTAGCATTGGTGTCCTTCACTCAGGTACTGGATCAATTATTAGGTTCCGCACAAAAACCGGAAGAAATTGATAAAGTCATTACCGATATGGGGCCATCAAAAGCCAATTTGGTAAAAGATACTTTACGTGTGATGGCGATTGGTTTGTCATATCTCGATGGAGCCAAATCCATTTCACAATTGGAATCAGAAACAGGTGGCCCTCGCGCTTATCAATTCATGTTGTATCAGCAATTGGGTAATTTGTATCTCGAACAAAAACGTTACACCGACAGTGCGGCCACTTATCAACATTTTGTTGTTGATAATCCTGATTCCGATTTTGCACCCAGTTTCAGTATCAAAATTATTGACGTTTACCAACAAGGCGATTTTCCTGATTTGGTCTTACCCGCCAAAAAAGATTTTGTGCAACGTTACGGCGTGAACAGTCAGCATTGGGCTAAACGCCAAGGTGCAATAGGTGATAGTGCACTGGCTTATTTGCATCAATCTTTGGTAGAACTTGCACAATTTGATCACGCGGAAGCGCAAAGTTTGCAAGCCGCCAACAAAGTCAACGAGGCCACAGCTGCATTTACACGCGCAGCCAGATGGTATCGCGAATTTGTGCAGACTTTTCCAAAAGATGCTCAAGTGGCCGAGATGCATTTCCTGCTGGCTGAATGTTTGAATCAATCAGGTGATTTGGCGGCAGCACTGACCGCTTACGAAATTGTTGCTTATGATTACAAAGACAAAATGCGCGGCGCGGAATCCGGTTACGCCACTGTGTTATTGCCACAACAATTGATTTCAAATGCACGCAATATTTCTGCCGAACAACTTTCCGAGTGGGCAGATCGCAAAATTGAAAACGCATTGCGCTTCGCCGAATTTTATCCAACCGATGCACGTGCAATTAATGTGTTAGCTGATGCAGGCAGCGAATTGTTGCAACAAAATCGATTCCCCGAAGCCAAAATTGTTGCTGAACGTGTTTTGGCCTGGCAACCACCCGCTGAAGGAAAATTACAATTCACCAGTTGGTTAATTCTGGGACACAGCCGATTTGAATTAAAAGAATATCCTGCTGCCGAGCAAGCCTATATACAAGTGCAACGAATGTTGCCTGCTTATGGACAAATGCCCGGCGCTCCCACATTACAACAAGTCAATGAACGTATTGCTGCCAGTATTTATAAACAAGCCGAACTGGGTTTGGAACAAGGCAACAAAGACGAAGCGATTGCACAATTGTTGCGTGTTGCTGAAACCACTCCGGGAACTGAAATTGCGATCAAAGCGCAATACGATGCCGGTGTGTATTTAATGGAACAGGAAAAATGGTCGCAGGCAGAAAATGTGTATTTATCTTTCCGTCAAAAATATGGACAAAATGCACTGGCTGCAACCATACCGGCCAAAATGGTGTTGATCTATCAAAACCAAAGCAAATGGCAATTGGCTGCGGATGAATTAAGCATTATGGAACGCACCAGTACCGACCCCAATGTGAAACGACAATCGCTGTTTATGGGTGCGGAGCTTTATGAAAAATCCGGCAAACTGGATTTGGCGATTGAACGCTATTCACGTTTTGCAAAAGAATATCCAAAACCCATAACAGAAAATATCGAAGCGCAGCACAAACTGACCGAGCTGCTCGCTAAATCCGGTGATCGCGGCCAACGACTTTATTGGTTACAAAATATTATTAATACACATCAACGAGCAGGCGGCGAAAAAACGGATCGTTCTGCATGGTTGGCTGCCAGCGCTCAATCTGAATTATCACAACCCAGTGTTGATGAATTTAAAAGTATTCAATTGACAGCCCCGCTTAAAACCAGCCTGCCACGCAAACGCGCCGCTTTGGAAAAAGCATTGAAAGCTCAGGAACAAGTGTTGAGTTATGGCGTTGCCGAATTTACCACCAAAGCCAATTTCACGATTGGTGAAATTTACGCGCAGCTGAGCCGTGATTTAATGAACTCTCAAAAACCACAAGGTCTCGATGAACTGGCGATGGAAGAGTATCAATCTTTATTGGAAGAACAAGCTTATCCATTTGAAGAAAAAGCAATTGAAATCCATGAAGCCAATATCAAACGCAGTTGGGATGGCACTTATGACGATTGGGTAAAACAAAGCTTTAACGTTTTGGCAAAACTCTTGCCCGCACGCTACAACAAAAACGAAACCCGCGTGGAGGTGAGTAATGAAATTTATTAATTGCCTGACACTCTTGCTGATTCTTTTAATATCCGCCTGTAGTAGCTCACCGGAAAAAAAATCCAAAAAAGCAGCAAAAGGTGATGATCTGGTAATGGGTGCTCCGGGTGTTTCCATTTTGCCACCGGGACCGGCAACGCCAAATCCCTATTTGCAAAATCCTGTCAGTGTCAGCAAAGCTGTTGCCAGCCAATTTGCCGCTGCGCAAAACGCTATGCGCAATCAACAGTGGTCACAAGCAGAAAAATTACTGCTGCAAATTATTTCGAGCAACGACAAACTTTCAGGCGCACATTTAAATCTCGCCAATATTTATGCTGCGCAAAAAGAAAAAGATAAAGCTGAAACCTCTTATGAAATGGCGATATTCGCCAATCCAAATAACATCGATGCTTACAATCAGTTTGCTATTTTTAAACGTGAGCAAGGTTATTTTGTTGGTGCAGAAAATTTGTACAAGAAAGCAATAAATGTTTGGCCTTTTCATGCAGCCAGCCATAAAAATATCGCCATTCTTTACGATTTATATTTAGGCAAACCCGAACAGGCATTGCCGCACTATGAAGCCTATTTACAACTGACAGGCGAAGACAAACAGGCCGCTAGCTGGATTGCAGACTTACAACGTCGATTGGGTATTCAACCCAAACCCAAAGCTGCCCCCGCAGCAGAAACAACCGAAGTTGTTGAAGAACCTGCAACAGAAGAAACCGGTACCGAAGAGGCTCCCGTCGCAGAAGAGGTGACAGAATGAAAAATTTTCAACCAACTTTGTATCTGATACTGCTCACAAGCATCCTGTTCGCAATAAATGTCGGCGCACAGGAAACTT
>CAMLRJ010000242.1 GCA_946482345.1 uncultured Cellvibrio sp. | reverse complement strand
CGACTTCGCGAATTTGTTCGGCGTTTTTAAAAGTCACGATGCCGGAAATGCTGATGTAATAATTTAATTCCAATGCAGCTTTGGCCATTGGCCAATCTTCAGTGAAACAATGCAGCACGCCGGCGTTTTCACGGCAGGCGTGTTCTTTCAAAATCGCGAGAGTGTCTTCTTTCGCTTCGCGGGTATGCACGACTACCGGTAATTGTTTTTCTTTCGCAACTTGAAGATGCAGAATAAAACTTTCTGTTTGTAAATCTTTGCTTTCGGTTTCGTAGTGATAATCCAAACCTGTTTCACCTATCGCAACTACTTTTGCTTGATCCGCCCAGTGAGATAATTGCTCGTAACTTGCCCTCGCCTCTTTCACATCACAAGGATGAATACCGACAGACGCCACTACGCCAGGATAACGTTGTGCAATAGAAATGACTTCCGGATTATTGTCGAGTGTTACGCTGATGCATAACATTTGCTGAATGCCACGCTCGTGCGCGGCTTTTACGGCGTCGTCCAAATTACCTTGATAGGGTTCGAGATTAAGTCGGTCAAGGTGGCAATGTGAATCGATTAACATGAAAAATCTCTTACAACGTGAAAAACAATCTACTGAAAAATAAAAAGCCAGGAGAGCCTGGCTTCTATGATAAATACTTCGGAAAAATTACATGGTATGAGTTGGCTTGTCCGAACCCAACATGCCTGCCAGGTAAGTTTCAATTTTGTTGATGGCGGTATTATCCTGATCGCTGAACTGAACACCTATACCCGCAGCCCTGTTTCCCTGAGCACCGCGTGGTGTGACCCAGACAACTTTGCCTGCGACCGGGATTTTTTCGGCTTCATCCATCAGGCTTAACAACATAAAAACTTCGTCGCCTAATTTGTAACTTTTGTTGGTTGGTATAAACATGCCACCATTTTTTACGAAGGGCATATAGGCCGCATAAAGTACATTTTTATCTTTAATCGTCAGCGAGAGTATGCCGTTGCGGGCACCGCCACCAATTGCCTGTTGCATAGGGAAACCTGTTGTAAATTAAGCATAAACCGGAGGTGAACACTAATAGATTAGCTCAGGACTGTCCAGTTACCAGATTCGCATTTCGACTTAATCGCATTAATGCGACCCAGTCGAACAATAATTCTTCCAAAAGTAATTGTTTATTGGGATTGGCCCCGCTTAGCAGCTGACGCTTGCACAACAAGACTTTTTCAATATAGCGGTGTAACAAGTTGGGGACGATGAATTCAAGCGCCGCTTTCCATTCTTCGGGGGCTCTGGACACCCGCGTATCACTTGCTCCTATCTTCCATTTTGATATCGCCAACAACCAGGATAAATACCACTCCAATATCGACAATCCGTCTTCGTCCTGCCATTCACCCGCTATTTCTATAGCGGATAATTGTCCCAATGTTAACTTGATCCATTCCTGCAACCGCCTTTCCCGTTTTTCAATTTGATCACCTTCAAGTAAAGCCAGAGCAGCCAGTGGCGCCCCACCCGCTTGTATTAATAAATCTTCAGCTTTGGGAGATGCTGCAGGCAACAAGGGTGTCAACCAATTAATCAGGGATTCTTTTGTGGGTAAAGGCAAAAGACGAATTTGACAACGGCTGCGAATCGTCGGCAAAACCGCACTGGGATTATGGCAAACCAATATCAACAGTGTGCTACCGTTGGGCTCTTCCAACGATTTCAACAGTGCGTTGGCGGCATTGCTATTCATGGCTTCTGTTGGATTAATGATCACCAGTTTATATCTACCCTGTTGAGCAGTTTTCGATAAAAACTGGGTGACCTCACGGACCTGATCGACTTTGATTGCGCGACTGCCTTCTTCCGGGCTTAAACTTGCCAGATCAGGATGAGTCCCCGCCTTGTTCAATTCACATCCACGGCAATTTCCGCAAGCCAATCCATCCATTGGCGACTCACATAAAATCCGATACGCCAGGGCGCGAGCAAGTTGTCCTTTGCCTATATCTTTCGGCCCGGCCAGCATAATGGCATGGGGTAGTTTTTGGTTGCCAAATAAATGCCCCAGTTCTTGCCATTGTGATAAATGCCAAGGGTATGGGTGCCAGGAATGCGCGGGATTTAATTCAGTCATAACAGGCATCCTAAATCATGCGATAATTCGCGGCCACATTTTTGTGAATCGTTTTTTGCGAAATCATTATGCCCACACCCGTTAATATTGTTTTTCAAGACGAGCATTTAATCGTCGCCAACAAACCCGCCGGTTTATTATCTGTGCCAGGTAAAGGGCCTGAAAATCAAAATTGTTTATCCAATCAAGTGTTGAAATTAAACCCTAATGCACGTATTGCACATCGACTGGATCAAGGCACTTCCGGCATGGTGATTTTTCCTTTGAGTTATATTGCCCTGCGTAATTTAACCCAACACTTCGAAGATAAAAAAATACAAAAACGTTATTTGGCTGTTGTCGATGGATTGGTGAATCAGGATCAAGGTGAGATTGATTTACCGTTAATTTGTGATTGGCCCAATCGTCCATTACAAAAAGTGTGTTTTGAACATGGCAAAAAAGCAGTAACTCGTTACGAAGTGATCAGCCGCGATCAAACCCTGCAACAAACACGTATACACCTTTACCCCATTACTGGCCGCACACATCAATTGCGTGTGCACATGTTATCGCTGGGTCACATTATTTTAGGTGATGGATTATACGCAACACCGGAGATCAAACAAAAAGCGCCGCGCTTGTTATTACATGCCCAGGATTTATTTTTTCCGCATCCCATTACAGGTGAAGATGTTTCGCTGCATTGTGCTGCGGAGTTTTAAATTTTTATTTCTCATTCGCCATTCTCGCGACGGCGAGAAACCAGCGCTTTTTTGAGTGGATTACTGCCTTCGCAGGAATGACGAAGTGAAGAAGCTAAACAAAAAATGGATAGTACAAAAGTCTCGTTTAAATTAATTTTTGTAAAACCTGATCAATATCCTGTTGAACTTTTTCCAAACTTTGTCCGGCATCCACAATCGCATAACGCGCAGGATTGGCGATTGCACGCTCGCGATAGGCAGCTCTAACACGCTCAAAAAAA
The DNA here is from genome assembly GCA_946482345.1 of uncultured Cellvibrio sp. The sequence continues at coordinate 2,784 of CAMLRJ010000242.1, read as the reverse complement.
TCCAGCGTTTCACTTTCGAATCTATCCAATTCACCGCGTTGGCTGGCGCGAGTTAACCCCAGTTTGACATCGATATCCAGAATCAACGTCAGATCAGGTCGCAAATCACCCTGAACCATCACCTCAAGTTGTTGGATGATTTTTTTGTCCAATCCGCGTCCGCCGCCTTGATAAGCAAATGTGGCATCAGTAAATCGATCACTTAATACCCAGGCACCACGTGCCAAAGCAGGTTTGATAATTTGCGCAAGATGTTGGGCGCGGGCAGCAAATACTAAAAGTAATTCGGCAGTTTGATTAACAGCTTCGTCCCGTTTGGCGAGTAATAACTCACGAATTTCCTCCGCAAGTGGTGTTCCGCCAGGTTCGCGAGTGACTACTACCTCAATATTGCGAGCTTGCAGCCAATCGCGGACAAATGCCAGATTGGTGCTTTTTCCAACACCTTCTGTACCTTCAAGAGTGAGAAATTTTCCGCTATTCATAACAAAGAATTTTGATTCCAAGGGGGGCAAGCGCGTATCATAGCCGCTTTTTTGACGAAGAGGTTCCCATGATTACATTACATACAAATTACGGCGACATAGTTCTGGAACTGGATTTTGAAAAAGCGCCAAAAACGGCAGCCAATTTCAAACAATATGCGGAAGAAGGTTTTTATAACGGCACTATTTTTCACCGTGTTATTGATGGCTTTATGATTCAGGGCGGTGGTTTTACAGAAGATTTTGAACAAAAAGAAACCCGCGAACAAATCCAGAACGAAGCTGACAATGGCTTGCAAAATTTAACTGGTACTGTTGCCATGGCACGCACCAACGACCCACACAGTGCAACCGCACAATTTTTTATTAATGTGAAAGACAATTCCTTTTTAAATCACAGCGGCAAAAATGCGATGGGTTGGGGTTATTGTGTTTTTGGTAAAGTGACTGCAGGTATGGATGTCGTCAATAAAATCAAAGGCGTGAAAACCGGCAGCAAAGGGTTTCATCAGGACGTTCCCAAAGAAGCCGTTATCATTCAAACCGTCACCGTTGCTTAAGATCCATGAAAAAAACGCTGTTTATTTCTGATCTGCATCTACATGAATCACGCCCGCTTGTTACGCGGGCGTTTTTTCAATTTCTTGAATCCGCAAGAGAAGCAGAAGCCCTCTACATATTGGGCGATTTTTTTGATGCGTGGATTGGTGATGATGACGATCAACCTTTGGTAAAAGACGTTACAACACAATTACAATCCCTTGCCAAAACCGGAACCCGACTTTTTTTAATGCATGGCAACCGGGATTTTTTAATCGGCAAACAATTTATTGAAAAAATAAATGCAACTCTTCTGGGTGATGAAGAGTGTATAAACCTCTACGGTGTTAACACTCTCTTGTTGCATGGTGACAGTTTGTGCACTGCTGATACAGACTATATGCAATTTCGCGGTCTGGTTAGAAATCCGGTATGGCAAGAACAATTTCTTGCCCAACCACTCGATACGCGACGGGCAATTGCAAACGAATTACGCAACAAAAGTAAAAGCATGAACAGCCTGAAAGCTGATGATATTCTTGATGTTACCGCCAGCGAAGTCGAAAAACATTTCAAACAATTTAACGTGCAACGCATGATCCACGGTCACACCCACCGCCCTGCCCGCCACAGCTTATCAATTGAGGGGACACAGTGCGAACGAATTGTTCTTGGGGATTGGCATGACAGTTTTTGGTTTATCTGCGCAGACGAAACCAAAGTGGAACTGATACAGAAGAGTATTTAAATATTAGCTTATGGATTTCTAAATCGAGCTCGCATTTCACGGTTTAGATTATCGATCATTTTTTCACTGCCTGATTTTCCACCACATGCCACGCTGTACCAATTCCTGCCTTCCTGTGTATTGGATGTCATATTTTGTGGCAGTGACATAAAACAATTTCCATCCACTTCATAAAATTGATTGCCATGAATATCACGCTTGGTGGCAATCGATTTTCTATCGTCACTCACCGACGGAAGATGGCGAGTTTCATTCCGGTGCTGTTTTAATCTTGCATTAAATGCCAGGTTATCCTGAGAAGAGAATTCTTTATCATTAGTTTCAGATATGTGTTTGTAATCTTCCGCTGACAGCCACTCAATAGGTTTACTGACAGCTTGTGTTTTTTCATCAGGTAAATTGCTTGTGATAATTCTCTTTTCAGATTCAGGAAGCTCAATCGGATTGGATTCAGTAATGGGCTGGGTTTCGATAATTGGAGCAGCTTCAATGATTGTATTTTCGTTAATGTCTTTTTGAACGGATGGTGATTGGGGGATCAACCTGATATCAACTGACCAACTTGAGGTGACAGCTGATATTGGCAAACCCGATTGCGGCTTGAAAAGCATAACGATTCCATGAATCAATAAAGAAATGATTAAAGCACTTACCCATAAAGTTTTGGATTTGCTAACAAGTGCAGGATCGCATTCCGGCAAATCGTAATTAACTGTCAGGTAAAAATCTGATTCTTTATTCCATACTGACACAGTCGCTGCCCTGTATTCCGATACGGCAGTGGGACTTTTACCAAAACAAAAAGTTCCTGAATAACGCCTTAATCTATTGTTTTATGGATAATCTATTCATCAAACATCTGGATCACATAACCATCCTTGATTGCAGCCGCCATGGTTTTGTCTGCTGCAATCACTCGTGCATCCGTTGTTAAATGGCTGGGCACCAGTTTGCGCTTTTCAATATCGACATCCATAAATCCGGCACGCATTAAATAAATTTTACACAGCT
>CAMLRJ010000241.1 GCA_946482345.1 uncultured Cellvibrio sp. | reverse complement strand
CAAGGTTTTATCCAAACAGTCAGAGGAAAAAATTATGGCCAAAACCGCAAGTTTCGCTGTCATACATTTCACTGTTGCTTTTTCCGTTGGTTACCTACTAACGGGAAGTGTTGTAGTGGGTAGCGCTTTGGCATTGGTTGAGCCTGCAATCAATACTGTTGCTTTTCATTTTCATGAGTTGGTGTGGAAAAAAATCGAAGCAAAACGCACTGAGCAAAATTTACAGGTGCAATCTGGCTAGGGTGTGAAAAACAGATCAAAAATGGAGGGGAATCCTCTCCATTACCCTATCCCCATAAAGTTCATACAATTTCAAATCATTCATGTGCACGTAACCTATGTGGCAATCGCAAATGTTGCGGGTGCAGGTGCTGCGCCAGAGCATTTTGTCGAGATCATCTTTAAAAATATTGCCGCGTTTTTCTTTGATGAAATGACAGCGGTATAAATCGCCATTGCCCTCTATCGATACAACTTCATCACCTGTACGACACGCTTGGTTCTGGCTGGAATAATTTTGCAGGTTGGTGGGAAAGTGTGAGTCGATGTTGGTTAAAAATTGGATTTCATCGGAAGAGTAATATAAAGGAACGTCTTTGTAAGCGTTGATCCATAAATAAATATTGGACGGTAATTGATTGCGTAATTGTTGGATTTTTTCAAAGTGTTCACGTAATCCCACGGCGCCCACACTGTAAGCTACACCTAACTTTGAAAGCTGCGTGCATTTTTCCAAAAATTTTTCAATGCTAACGAAATCCGGATGAAAAGTGGCCCAGATAGCTGTGCGTTCAGTATTGGCTTCGGATAACCAGGATGTGTGCCAGGAAAGATTGGTTTGCACTGCAATTTTTTTTACAAAAGGCAGGTGGGATAATTGCACAAACGCTTGCCTGTACCAAGGCCTGACCATGGCTTCGCCATAAGGCGTAAATAAAATTTCCATGGGCCTGTTGGCGTGAGCATTTTGTGCAACCCAATTGACAAAATTTTCCAGAGCCAGGCGATCCTGCGTTTGTTCTTCTTCAGTGTTTTTGGTTTTGGAAAAAGGGCAGTATTCGCAAGTGTAATTGCAATCCGTTAAATAACCGCGATACAAAATTTTCAGCGTCATTTATGAACATACTCTTGCATTTTGTTTTTGACCGGATCAGAAATAAACCAATGCCCTAATAAATCCGAGTAAGCTAAACCGTCAGTCGTTAACTTTATTGTTTTTTCATTTTGTGTAGCAAGTTGCAAATCAGTGAGACAATTTAATTCAGGGAAATATTCCAGAATATTTTCCTGAAATAAATTGCGATAATCCTGTAAATGCAGTCCTTCTGCTTTTAGCAGAGATTTAATTAAATAGCGACGCTTGCGATCATCTTCGCTGAGTTTTATGCCGTAATGGGCTTGCTGGAAGGCGTTCGCCGGTTTTTGTAAATAATTCTGCACTATAGCGTTTACGTTTGGTCTGCTGACGGCATATTCGGTGGAATAATGTAAATCCTGAGTATAAGAACGTGCATTTGTGCCCAAGCCAACCATGCCGTCTTCCTGACAGGAATAATCTGAACCTAATGTTTGAGTGACACTCTTGTGGCGAAATAATCGCATTGAGTCTTGTCTGTATCCTTGCGACGTTAAAAACTCACAGCCGATTTTATACAGATCATCGCGAATATCATTTTCAACGACCTGAATGCCATTCTTTTTATGCAGCGAAGTTAGCGGGCGAATATAAAGTGGATAAAGAAAAATTTCGGCTGGTTGATATTGCATTGCAACTTTTAATGAAGCCAACCAGGTGTCCACCGTTTGACCGGGAATTCCATAAATTAAATCAATATTGAAAACAGGAAATTGATAGCTGACAATTTTTTCCAGAACAGGATGAATGAGGTCATCGTTTTGATAACGCCCTACCGATTTCGCTTCGCTTTCAATAAAACTTTGTATGCCGATACTGATGCGTTCAACTCCATAATCGGATAATAACTGTAATTTTCCATCGGTGATGGTTTCCGGCGAAATTTCAAATGACCCGGGTATGTTTGCCAAATCTACATTGAGTGTATTGCTATAAATAGAAAATAAATATTCCAATTGCTTAAGGTCTAGCAAGCTGGGAGTGCCACCACCAACAGCATAACCCGCAAAAGAAAACTCTCCCAAAATATCACGCATTACTGATGCTTCGGTTTTCAATTGTTTCAGGTATAACTCAACTGCGTCCTCTTCAGGATTGGAAATGGTAAATAAATTACAAAAACTGCATTTCATTCTGCAAAACGGAATATGACTATATAGATAAAGTGAATCTTTTTTTTCATCTTTCCATAATTCATTTAAATCAACCGCTGTTTCAAAATGACGATAAGCCGTTTTGTGTGGATAGGAATATAAATAGCTCTGGTAACGGCTATTGGATTTTAAATATTGTTCAAATTCGAGCATGGTGGTTCCAAAATAAATATCGTAAATTCTTCTACGTATGGGCAGGCCCCGTGCCAGCCCTGGGCGGCCACAGGGGGGCGCCCCTACAAATTAATTCAAATAAAATTCCTTCTTTGTAGGGGGCAGCAAGCGACGCCCCTATAGTGGTTCAGTTTTCTTTATCAAATTAACGCCGTAAGGCACAGTCCAAACTTGTTCATGTCCAATGCGGTGGCCGGTGTATCCGTCTTCTCCATAACAAGTGCCATGATCGGAAGTTAAAATCATCAATGTGTCTCTATCTTGCTCAAAAGCTGAAAATAAACGCCCCAATTCCGAATCAACATAACGCAAAGCAGCAGCGTGAGTATCCAATGAATCATCTTTGGCATTTTCCAAATAAAAATAATTGGGCTGATGTAAAGCTGAAATATTAATAAACATAAAAAGAGGTTGTGTGTTTTCTTGTAATAATCGACAAGCCAAATCAACCTGATTGCCTGTTGATTCTTTGCAGGTTACACCTAAGGATTCATCCCAATAACTTTCTTGAAATAATCCCGGTAATTGATGGGACAGAGGATTTTGTTTTTTGAAAAAACCCACGCCGCCAATACAAACAGTGCGATAACCTCTGTTCGCCAAGCCCGATACTATATCGGGTGTATCAAATACCAATGTATTACTGCCAGTGGTTTCACTGCCGGAAAATTTCAACGCAAATAAACGCTCATGTCGCCCCGGTGTTGCCGGGGTTGGTAAAAACCCTGCAAAAAAAGCGACATGTGCGGCGTAAGTAAATGAAGCGGGTGAATGACATTTTTGCCATCTTTTTTCTGGCAGCACGCGCGCGAGATTCGGTGTGTTTCCCGAATCCAATTGTTCACAGGCAACATCATAACGAAGAGTATCGAATGTGATCATCAATATATGTGAGTGACCTATTATTTGATTCATATTCAATATCATGCCGTTTTTCCCTTATGCAACTTTTTTCATCAGTTGTGGATGTTGTTGATAAAGAGCCATTAATTCTGCTTGATAAGTATTTTTTCCCTGATGTAATAAGTTAGGTAATAAATCACCAAAAGCATTGGCTTCCAATAAGATCGGTAATTTGTTGTCATCACGTGGTAACAGAATGTCCAGCCCTGAATATAAACTCTTGGAAAAGTTGCGCATGACATCGGAAACCAGTTTTTCTATCTGTTGATGACGAGCAGGCGATAAATTCAAATCATCTATAGCGCAGCGTTGGTTGCCTAAATGCAAATTGGTAATGGGTGTTCGGCTCACTCGTGCAAGACTGTGTTGTTTTTTGCCGTTGATGGCTAAAACGCGTAGATCAAATACGCCATCATCATGTTGAGCTTTGGTAACCCACGGCTCAACATAAGCACCTTGTTGAAATAAGAAATCAATCAGATCTTTCAGGTCCTGAGGGTTCGAATATTTTTTTAATTTTAAGGAATTGTAAAAATAGCAATCTGATTTATGGCGAACTAACTCCATAGTGGTTTGTGCCTGAACTTTTCCGGTTTTGCGATGATACTCAAAAGCTAAAACACCGGATGCAGACGAGCTGTAATTTAATTTGATAAAAAATCGTGGGTAGTCCTGCAGGCAAACATAAGCAAAAAAACTTTCATAATTCTTAAAAGAAGGCAAAGCCGTTAAGCTGTGCTTTGGGTTTAATGCTTTCACTTTTGGTTTGTCAAACATCAGAGCGATGTCATCAGGATGGTTCATCCATATACTATGGGTTGCGATTGATGCAATGTCGGACAATATTTTTTTGAAACCTTTATACCAAATGCCGGGAAAATAAATACGACCTTTTTCTTCAATTAACTGTTTTGCTGATTCCAGTCCGCCCAACTCCAGCATTAATTGTTCAACTTGAAAATTTTCGCCGGGAGATTCAATGCGAATGGATGAAAATCGGGAAAGAGAATTTAAGTTGGCAGGATTTTGCAGTAGATCCAGCCAGGAAATAATGCTGGCTGGCGGTTGTTGTAGATCGCGTAACGCTTGCTGAAAAAGTGCTACGCGACGGTTTTCAGGGTTGCCAATAATCAACATGGCGATAAAAAATTATTCGGTAACGGCGGGATAACGCCAATCGTCTTCTGTGTCCTGCTGCTCACTGACATCAACAATGAGTGGCAGGGCTTTCAGTTTTTTCATCATGTCATTTGACAGATAGTGATAATGCAAGTCGAGTTTTTTCAGTTGTTTAATGGCATCGCTGGCCAACAAATGTTGCGCGCCCTCATCACTTAATGTGCCTTGTGATAAATCCAATGATTCCAATTGTTGAAGCACGGGTGCATTGGCAATTGTCATCGCGATTTCGTCGGCGATTTCACTGTCCATTAATCCCAAATGTTTTAATTTTGGAAAAGGTGTTGCCAATATAAAAGGATGCAAGTCCGTTATGCTGGCATCAAAACCGTAATCCTCTACACCCAAATAGAGTTGCAAATATTCCAGATTCGGTAAATTCGCTGTGGCGATTTGTTGCAATACTGATTTGGGCAGGCCACCGCATTCAATCGTTAATGCTTTCAGGTTTGCATGATTAATGGGCGCGTCTGATAAGGTTAAACCGGTTGAACCTTTGATGTGCAAACGTTCCAACTGTGGGAATGCGCTGAATAATCGGGTGTAATTATCCTGTTGAATCCAGGAAATTTCGCATTCTTCTGAATCCATATCGCCAACAAAAATCTCACGTAACAGAGGTAATTTGTTGGCTGAATCAAATAACAGTGTCAAAGCTTCAGTGGGAGAAGTTTCATAGGCTTCTTCCCATGCGCCAATCACCAGTGCTTCGGTTTCGGCTGCTTGTGCGCTATTGACGAAGGCCTCCATTTTTTCCAACAAGGTTTTACCTTCATCGGCTTCATCATAAGTCAGGCTGAGACGTTTGCTGATTTTTTTCGAACTGGCTTCCGTTTTTTCAACGTAGCCTTTTTTGGTTTTTTCGGCGATTAATTTTCCTGCTTCCTTTTCAGCTGCTTCCGCCGAAGCACATTCAGTGAGTTTGACTTGCCCGGCGGTACCAATTTTACCGTAGGTGACAGTGAATTGATTGCCATCCAACTCCACTTGCCAAAATTTGTAGGATTTTGAGTCCTGATATTCAAAGTAACGTTTCATCTTGAGTTCCTGTTAAAAATAAAAAGCCCTTAGTCCTGATTCTCTTCCAACTCTCCTTCAGCTTCTTCGGGTTTTATCCAGCGGCCTAGCAATAAACCTATTTCAAACAGAAGCCACATGGGAATGGCCAATAAAAATTGTGACATTATGTCAGGTGGCGTGAGCAACATACCTATGACAAAACAGGCGACGATGATGTAGGGTCGCTTTTGAGAGAGGCCTTCTACAGTGACAATACCGGAACGGATCATCAACAATGTTGCGATGGGGATTTCAAAAATAAATCCGAAAGCCAG
>CAMLRJ010000240.1 GCA_946482345.1 uncultured Cellvibrio sp. | reverse complement strand
GCGGTTACTGAATTTGGTATCAGCGGCAGGGCAGTCAGGCAAGGTTTGTTGGAGCTGGCGACTTGGAGTCCTCGCGACTTCGCGCACGATAAACACAAAACCGTGGATGATCGCCCTTATGGTGGTGGCCCCGGAATGTTAATGATGGTTCAGCCTTTGCGCGATGCAATTAATGCGGCGAAAGACTGGGCAGGAATGCATGCCAAAGTGATTTACTTGTCTCCGCAAGGGAAAGTATTTAATCAACAGGCAGCTGTTTCCATGGTAAATAACACCAACTTGGTGTTGGTTGCTGGGCGTTATGAAGGCATTGATGAGCGTCTGATTCAGACCTTGATCGATGAAGAATGGTCGATAGGCGACTATGTGTTAAGCGGCGGTGAGTTGGCTGCTATGGTGATGGTGGATGCCATTACGCGATTGTTACCGGGTGCTTTGGGACACGAACAATCAGCAGAGCAGGATTCTTTCACTGAGGGTTTGCTGGATTGCCCGCACTATACCCGACCGGAAGATTTTGATGGAATGCGTGTGCCCGATGTCTTGTTATCGGGGAACCATGCGCAAATCAGACGCTGGCGATTAAAACAATCGTTGGGTCGAACCTGGCAAAGAAGGCCGGATTTATTGCATGCAATAAAACTAACTGAGGAACAGCAGGCGCTGTTGACGGAATTTCGTCGCGACCTTGAAAACGAAAAACCTTAGCTGTGAAGCTAAAGACTTTTAGGAGTTAAAAATGACTAACCCAATTATCCAGGCTCTGGAAAAAGAGCAACTGAAGACCAACGTTCCCGAGTTTTCTCCTGGCGACACTGTAGTCGTCAACGTAAAAGTGAAAGAAGGTGATCGTGAGCGTGTGCAGGCATTTGAAGGCGTTGTAATTGCTATCCGTAATCGTGGATTGAACTCGGCGTTCACTGTTCGCAAGATTTCTCATGGCGTGGGCGTTGAGCGTACTTTCCAAACTCACAGCCCGTTGATTGACAGTGTTACCCTGAAGCGTCGTGGTGATGTGCGTCAAGCCAAACTTTACTATCTGCGTGACCTGGCCGGTAAAGCAGCTCGTATCAAAGAGAAATTGGTTTAATCAATTTCTTTCCGAAAACCGGAATGGGCAACTGTTCCGGTTTTTTTTATATTCCGAATTTGTCTTAACTGTAGAGATTCTTCACAGTATTCCTTCCACAAGCGGCTTGCATGGGCAAATCGATTTGGGTGAAGTAGAATGCGCGACCTGAGTAAGTAAAACGAGAAAAAACTATGAGTTGGCTCGACAAAATTATTCCGAGTGTTTCGCGATCCGAAGCAAAACGCAGTAATAAAGTCCCCGAAGGATTGTGGGAAAAATGTCCTAAATGTGATGCCGTGTTGTATAAGCCGGAATTGGAAAAAAATCTTGATGTATGCCTGAAATGCGATCACCACATGCGTGTTCGCGCGCGCGCCAGACTGGATATGTTTTTAGACCCGCAACATCGTGAAGAGTTGGCAACGGATGTTTTGCCAGTCGATCGTCTGAAATTTAAAGATATTAAAAAATACAGAGATCGTTTGCTCACCGCACAAAAAGAAACCGGTGAAAAAGATGCCTTGATTGCCATGCGTGGAGAATTGAAAGGCATACCAGTGGTAGCAGTTGCTTTTGAGTTCGCTTTCCATGGTGGATCTATGGGGTATGTGGTTGGTGAGAAGTTTACCCGTGCAGCGACCATCGCCCTGAAAGAAAATATTCCATTTGTTTGTTTCTCCGCAACGGGCGGTGCCCGTATGCAGGAAGCCCTTATTTCCTTGATGCAAATGGCGAAAACCAGTGCGGTGATTGAGCGTTTGAAAATGCAGGGAACACCTTATATTTCAGTGATGACTGATCCGGTTTATGGTGGTGTTTCTGCGAGCCTTGCGTTATTGGGTGACTTAAATGTAGCGGAGCCAGGCTCTCGAGCGGGCTTTGCTGGTCCCAGTATCATCGAGCAAACCATTCGTCAAAAATTACCAAAAGGTTTTCAGCGTGCTGAATTTTTGTTGGAGCACGGTGCTATTGACATGATTATTCATCGTCGTGATATGCGCGATAAATTGGCATCTATCCTCTCCAAATTAACTCTCCGTGCGGCTGTTTAATTACAGCCGTTTTTTACAATGAAACATGATTCACTGACCGCCTGGCTTTCGTGGCTGGAGCAATCACATCCTCGTGAAATTGAGTTGGGGTTGGGGCGCATCACACAAGTTGCATCTTGCCTTGATTTACTTTCACATCAAGCATTAATCATTACTGTTGCCGGAACCAATGGCAAAGGTTCCTGTGTGGCAGCTTCAGCAGCAATTTTGTCAGCAGCAGGTTATTCCGTTGGTGTTTACACTTCACCACACCTGCTGCAATACAACGAACGAATCAGTATCAACAATCAGTTAGCAACGGATAATGAGCTTTGTGAAGCCTTTGCTGCGATCAATCAGATTTGCGAGCAAGAATCTATTTCCCTGACTTATTTTGAATACGGCACTTTGGCAGCATTTTATTTGTTTAAAAAATACAAAGTGACAGCCATGGTGTTGGAAGTGGGGTTGGGTGGCCGGTTGGATGCAGTCAATATACTTGATGCCGATATTGCAATTATTACAAGTATTGATTTGGATCATCAGGATTGGCTGGGAGACACGCGTGAAAAAATTGGCTTTGAAAAATCCGGCATTATGCGAGCCAATCGTCCAATGATTTGTGCTGATACAAATCCACCTCAATCACTGATTGATTACGCCTTGTCATTGCATACAGAGAGCTATTTTATAGAGAAAGATTTTGCATATCAGGTTGTAGATAAAAAATGGTGTTGGTGGAATACACAATACACTGAGAAAAAAATGCATACCTCGCCGAACTTGCCTTTGCCGAGTATGGCTGCAGCACTACAAATGGCGAGCCTGTTAAAACTGGATCTTATCAAACTTGATGCATTGAATTTGTTGGCAGAATTAAAAGTGCCCGGCAGGTTTCAACATCTATTTGCACAAAATCGACATTGGGTGATGGATGTTGCACATAATCCAGCAGCAACGACATACCTTGCCAAACGTTTGCTTGATTGGAAAAGTGAAAATCCACGCGCAAAAATTCACGCGTTGGTTGCCATGATGTCAGATAAGGATTGTTTGGGTAGCTTGGGTAATTTGCAACAGATAATCGACTATTGGTATTTGGTCGATTTATCTTTTCTGCCAAGAGCGGCGACTATAGAACAATTGAAACAAAATTTAATGAGTCTATCGTTGTTGCCAAGTGGTTTCGGCGATGTTCAAAACTGTATACAGCTTGCCATTGAAAAAAGCCAGGCACATGATTTGATTCTGGTTTTTGGATCTTTTTTTACTGTTGCGGAAGCAAGTAAAGCCTTGAAAGAGTTTTAATATTCCCCCTCTCATTATCAAGAGGGGGAATATTATTATAAAGCACTGATTTTCTGAATTTGTTCGCGCAATTTTTCTACCGAAATTTTATTTTCTGCAACACGACTGCGTTCATTAGTCACTACTTCGGCTGGTGCTTTTTCAACAAAAGCCGAATTGCCCAGTTTGGTTTCGGTACGCTCAATATCTTGCGTTAACTTGTTCAATTCTTTTGTCAGTCGGGCAATTTCAGCATCTTTGTCAATGATGCCGGCCATCGGAACCAGAATTTCCATTTGACCCACAAACGTCGTTGCAGACATGGGTTCTACGTCGCCAGGGTTTAACCAGGTCACAGTTTCCAATGACGCTAATTTTTTCAGAAATTGTTGATTGTCATGCAGGCGAGCTTGATCATCTGCGCTGCCGTTTTTAAATAAAACATGCAGATCTTTGGCCGGCGAAATATTCATTTCACCGCGAATATTACGCACACCCAGAATAACAGCTTGCAGCCATTCAACATCTTTTAATGCTTGTTGATCAATCTTGCTTTCATTGGCAACCGGATAGCGTGCTTGCATAATGGTTTCGCCAGAAACGCCAGCGAGCGGTTTAATTTTTTGCCAAATTTCTTCCGTGATAAAAGGCATTAAGGGATGGGTTAATCGCAAGGTGGTTTCGAGTACTCTAATCAACGTACGACGCGTGCCTTTTTTGCTGGCTTCGCTGCCTTCTGATTTATCAAATAATATGGGTTTTGATAATTCCAGATACCAATCACAATATTCATTCCAGATAAATTCATAAATTGCTTGTGCGGCAAGATCCAGACGATAGGTATCCAATGCTTCTGTCACTTGTTTTTCTGCCAATTGCAGTTTGCTGATAATCCATTTGTCAGCGACAGATAATTCATAGTCGGTACTGCCACTTTGCCCGCAATCCTGATCTTCACATTGCATCAACACATAACGTGTTGCATTCCAGATTTTGTTGCAGAAATTGCGGTAACCTTCAACGCGTCCCATATCAAATTTAATATCGCGACCGGTTGAGGCAAGAGAGCAGAATGTAAATCGCAGCGCATCAGTGCCGTACGCCTGAATACCTTCCGGATATTCTTTACGGGTTTGCTTATCGATTTTTTGTGCATCTTTTGGATTCATCAAACCTGTAGTGCGTTTTTGCACCAAAGTTTCCAAATCAATGCCGTCGATAATGTCGAGAGGATCAAGTACGTTACCTTTTGATTTCGACATTTTTTGACCCTGGCTATCTCGCACCAAGCCATGAACATAAACGGTTTTAAAAGGAATTTGCGATGAGCCATCAGGATTTTTGACCAGGTGCATGGTCATCATGATCATGCGTGCAACCCAGAAGAAAATAATATCGAAACCGGTGACTAACAAATCCGTTGGATGAAATTTTTTCAAAAATTCGGTTTGCTCTGGCCAACCGAGTGTTGAGAATGTCCACAAGCCGGAACTGAACCAGGTATCGAGAACATCTTCATCCTGATTTAATGTAATTTCAGAGCCGAGGTTATATTTTTTGCGAACTTCAGCTTCATTTCGGCCTACATACACTTTACCACTGGCATCATACCAGGCGGGAATTCGGTGGCCCCACCAGAGCTGACGGCTGATGCACCAATCCTGGATATCGCGCATCCAGGAAAAATACATATTTTCATATTGCTTGGGTACAAATTGAATGCGGCCATCTTCAACAGCAGCAATTGCCGGTTCTGCTAAAGGTTTTGTGCTCACATACCATTGATCTGTTAACCAGGGTTCAATCACAACACCCGAACGATCACCACGCGGCACTTTTAATGAGTGATCATCAATTTTTTCCAACAAGCCTGCAGCTTCAAAAGCAGACACAATTTGTTTGCGTGCTTCGTAACGGTCGAGACCGCCAAATTGTGCAGGCAAGAAATTATTGAGTTCAGAATTGATGCTGCCATCCAGATTAAAAATCTGTGCTTGCGCAAGTACGGCTGCGTTTTTATCAAGTACGTTAATTAATGGCAGGTTGTGTCGCTTGCCCACTTCGTAGTCATTGAAATCATGTGCAGGTGTAATTTTTACGCAACCTGTTCCAAATTCACGATCAACATAATCATCCGCAACAATAGGAATTAAACGATTGACCAAGGGTAATAAAACAGATTTTCCAATTAAGGATTTATAACGCTCATCTTCCGGATGAACAGCAACAGCGCTGTCGCCCAACATGGTTTCGGGGCGAGTTGTCGCAACCACTAAATAATTTTTTCCTTCAGATGTTGTAGCGCCATCGGCTAACGGATAACGCAAATTCCAGAGAAAACCTTTTTCATCATGATTTTCAACTTCAAGATCAGAAATAGCCGTGTGTAATTTCGGATCCCAATTGACCAATCTTTTTCCGCGATAAATTAAACCGTCTTCGTACAAACGTACAAACGCTTCTTGAACGGCTTTTGATAAACCATCATCCATGGTG
>CAMLRJ010000239.1 GCA_946482345.1 uncultured Cellvibrio sp. | reverse complement strand
GATTTTGCACAATGGATTAAACAAAACGCCACCTTCCCCTGCACTATGATCGACCGTATTGTACCCGCCACTACGGATGATGATCGACGCGAAATCGAATCGCGTCTGGGAGTACGCGATGAAGCCATGGTAGTTTGCGAACCTTTTACGCAGTGGGTAATTGAAGACAAATTTGCAGATGGTCGTCCACAATGGGAAAAAGTCGGCGTGCTTTTGGTTAAAGATGTACGTTTGTTCGAAAAAATTAAATTGCGTTTATTAAATGGTGCTCACTCCACTATGGCCTATTGCGGTTATTTGTCAGGACTGCAATACATAAGCGAAGTCATGGAGCAACCTGCATTTGTTAACATGATTAAAACCTATATGGCGCGAGAGGCTGGCGAAACTATTTTTGCGCCGGACGGTTTTGATATTGAAGCTTACAAACAACAATTGCGCGACCGTTTTTCCAATAAATCCTTGAAGCATCGCACCTGGCAAATTGCGATGGACGGTTCACAAAAATTGCCGCAACGTTTACTGGAAACCCTGCGTGAACAACTCAAATCTCACGGGCATATTGATATTTTATGCTTGGGGATTGCCGCCTGGATTCGTTATGTTTCCGGTGTTGACGAAAAAGGCGCACCGATTGAAGTATCTGATCCATTAGCGAAAGAATTACGCGCAGCCTGCGATGCCAATCAGGGAAATCCCGTCGCTATGGTAAAAGCCATAGTGTCCATACAAAAAGTTTTCGGCGATGACCTGATCAATGAATCGCGTTTTATTGAAACCACTAGCAAGTGGCTTGAAAGCTTCTACACTAAAGGCGTACTCAATACCGTCAAGGAATCCTTTGCCGGTTAAACGATTGGCTCATCCATAAAATGATTTCCTGTCGAAAACAGATACGTCTGTTTTCGACAGCTCCGGTTAATCAAATAGCGGCCAATTGAATAACGACATGGCGATTCATCACATGAGAAATATTCTATGTCCGTCAAACGTCTTTTTATTCTATTGTTAATTCTTTCGTCATTGTCGATCAGTGGTTGCCTCCATCAAGGCCAATCCAAAGTTGATTTGATCGTCAGTAAAAATCTCCCTGCGAAAAAAAATACTTTCAACACTATTCAGACCGCAATCGATGCAGTGCCGGAAAATTCACAAAAAACCTACAGAATTTTTATTCGAGCTGGGGAGTATTATGAAAAACTGACACTCACCAAATCCAATGTCCAATTAATCGGCGCCGATAAAAATAACACCCGTATTTATTACAATGCTTATGCAGGCCAAACTTATGCCGAAGGAAAAACCTGGGGCACTCCCGGCTCGGCAACCCTTACAATTAAAGCAACTGATATCCGCATCGAGAAACTCACCATAGAAAATACTTTCGATTTTTTAACGAACGATGCACTGGCTAACGAAGATCCAAAACGAATTGCCAATTCACAGGCTGTCGCATTATTTCTGGATGTTCCCAGCGATAAAGTATGGGTACGCGATGTAAATTTGTTGGGATATCAGGACACACTTTTCGTCAACAGTGGCCGCAGTTGGTTTGATAAAACATTTATTGCAGGCAATGTGGATTTTATTTTCGGTAACGGCAATGCGCTGTTCACCGACTCCGAAATTAAAACTCTCACTCGCGGCAAATTAAATTTTCCGCACGGCTATCTGGTCGCCCCTTCAACACAAATCTCACAAGAATATGGATTAACCTTCATCAATTGTCGCTTAACACGCGATCCTTCTGTTCCCGATAATTCAGTTCCACTTGGACGCCCCTGGCATCCCACCACCCAATTTTCCGATGGCCGTTACGCAGACCCCAACGCCATAGGCAAAGCTGTCTTCATTAATAACTGGATGGACAAACACATCACCACCGACGGTTGGTATTCCATGAACGGCACCGCAAAAGATGGCAGCAAAACCCCCTTCTACCCTGAAGACGCACGCTTCTTTGAATACAAAAGCAGTGGCCCCGGCGCGCAAATCAATTACAAACGTCGCCAATTAAATGATGATGATGTTAAAGAATATTCGCGGGAAAAAATTTTAGGGGATTGGAAAGTTAAATAATTTTTGTTATCTCCAAAAATTACACCACTAATCCAGCTTCGCCACCGTTTGTCTGTGAAAAATTACCAGAGTTGACGCGCTATTTTTTTACGGAATCCTGAAGAGAATCTACCTATTATCCTGAGACGCTCATTCCGAGCTTTTCCGACAATACATTCTCCAGAGGGATACTATGATGAATATTTTCGCTCACCGCTCTCCAATTCTGTTTTTATTCGTTTTTCTACTAATGACCTTGTCCATTTCCGCTATTGCCAAAACGGAAATGGTGAATGCCATTCAAGAAAAACCTGTATTAACTGCAAACGACATTAAATCACCTTCGACATCCAGTAAGTCGAACGATCCGCTTACGGGTTTTGGTCACGGCCGTTTTTTTGGTAAAGATGGCGCAATTTTCGAACCGACACCGGAATCTGTTTACGAAGTACAAACTTATTACCTCACTAAAATCACATCCAATTTTGATCCGGAAAAAGATCGAAAGACACTCGCTATTCTGAAGAAGAAAAAGACACTTATTGACGAAACGGTGGGTGACAAAATTCTTGCGAATGCCTTGTATCTGGACGAACTTCTCAAGCTGTCAGGGAAAACAGAAGATGTTGTGTTAGCAGGAATGCTTGATGGTTTGCGACGTGACTATATTGAGCGTTTTACCAAGCTCTCTTTTCGCAACGAGACAGGTATTTTTAGCAAAGGAATTCATCCGGAAATCGCGCGCAAACTGGAAGAAGGTGGCATCACTGTATTTTTAAAAACCAACGCTTCCGGCGATGAATATATAAAAGAATGCAGAGACGCTGGCGTCCCGATTCCGCCACCTATGTATGCCGCTCCCTGGGAAAATCGCGGTGTTTTTAGTAATGAGTTTATCGACGAAGGCAGTTTTGCTGACCTTTGGTTTTATGAAAGTCGCGATCCCGAAGGCGCTTGTCTAGCATTGCCGCGTTATGGTTCAGCAAACGGAAAAACAGCGGGCGTTTTGGGTTTGATTTGTGTCGGCAAAAAAACCAGTAAAGCTTGTTTTTGGGACAATCCTAATTCCAAAAAATTTGTTCGCGATGTTCCGGTCAGCATCGAAGAATTTGTGGGCGGAGCAGATTTGGCAACCAACGGCCAAGGT
This sequence comes from uncultured Cellvibrio sp., assembly GCA_946482345.1. Next base: position 2,707 of record CAMLRJ010000239.1, on the reverse strand, counting down.
ACTTGTACCGCTTGTCACGCCGGTGAAAATCCTTTTGTTGTACATCCAGACAAAGCGCCCTTTTCCGGCCTAACGCCCAAATTAATGCCCGACAATTGGCATGACCCGCTGGTTCATCCAAGCTGGCCACAAAACCCCGGGCCAACTGCAGTTCTTGATACAGTAAATTCACAAAGCCGCTGCGATTCCTGTCATCAACAAGGTGGCGCAGGACGCTTCCCCGATGTGAGTGATCCCTCAATCGCGCAATACTGTTCTGTTGTGTTGGAACAATCGGTTTTTGGTGGACCCAAGCGCACTATGCCGCAAGGTCTCGGGCCTATATGGAATTACTTCAATCACATCGATGCCCTGCTCTCCTTGTGTTATGGCAAGTCGGTAGACACGGATCCAATTCCCGATGACGAAAAACACATTTCGCCGCCGATTATTATCGAACCCTTATATGGTTGCGCTACGAAATTGGCCGTGAAAGGCACACTGCTGGATGCAAAAGTGTCAGTGTTTATCAACGGTGCTTTTGTCGATGCCAAAATTTCGCGCAGCCCAAGCTTGTTGGAATTCGACGTGCCTGCATTGGTTGTCGGCGATGTCGTAACAGCGACTCAGGAATTTAACGGCGTGCTGTCCGATCCATCAAACCCCGCAACAGTTCGCGATCATAAAGTGGATTTTCCTGCTGGATTGCCGAAACCCGATATTGATCCAAAACTGATTTATCAATGCGGCAACACAATTGCCGTTAAACATGTTGCCGGAGCAAAACTAACGGTTTTTGTAAATGGAGCAGATCCACGTTCAACCAATACCAGCACCGGGTGGACAGGAATTTATCCCGGAAAATATCCGTTTGATTTGGGCGATAAATTTACAGCGAGTATCGAGTTATGCAGCGACTCAAGTCCTTTATCAAATATCGAAACTGCCGTTGCACCACCACCCACAGTCAACGCGCCAAAATTTTCGCCGCCGCAAACTTATGTGGGTCAGCAATTAATTAATATTACTGACATTCTGCACGGTAGCTGGCTCGAAGTTGGCGAAAGCAGTGCGGGTGGTTTTGGTCAATTTTCTACGCCCATTTCCTGGCACAACGAATACGATTTTGCGACACCACTCGGTAGCCCACTTGCACCCGGCCAACATCTCACCGTACAGCAAGCGTTATGCGATAAGAGTCCACCAACTGAAACGCCACCTGCTAAAGAGTGTGAAGATATTCCCGCGCCCAAAATACGCATTCCATTGGAAGGTGAAAATTATGTCGTCGTAACCGAAGCCGTTGCCGGAGCAAGAATTCGCGTTTTTGATTCCAGCAATATTGAATTGGGCGATGGCAGCGGCAATGTGATTGCATTAAACCGCGCGCTGGTTTTCAACGAAACCATCACCGTCACGCAATCCATTGGCGACTGCAAAGGCAAGCTCGGCTATAAAGTAAAAGTCAGACGTATAGAACGCGACAAACAAAGAAGCGATAAAGGTTAAGCTCGCGTTTAGATGCAATAAAAACTGCCCTCAATTGAGGGCAATTTTTTTAACGCTTGTCCTTCGACGATAACGTTTTACATTCCAATATTAGCAAATGACCTGGCCAATTCATTGCCAGCTGGATCCCTGCCTTCGCAGGGATGACGGCAGACTCGGTTAGTCTCAACCAGGTTGGGCAGCAATATCCGGCTTGTTAATCACCTAAAAATCCGTTTAAATTGGAATGCTACTCCAATTTAAACGGAATCCGATATGTTTCAACGTACCCTTGCCAAGGCAATCATCGAAATAAATCGACACTTCCCTGTGTTATTACTCACCGGGCCACGTCAGGTCGGGAAAACCACTCTGTTGGAATTATGCGCAGATGAAGGACGTCGTTATGTCAGTTTGGACGATCTGGATTTGCGGCAATTGGCTCAGAATGATCCCGGTTTATTTGTACAAACTTATCCAGCACCGCTGATTATTGATGAAGTGCAATATGCACCGGAGCTATTCAGCTATATCAAAATACAAGTCGATAAAGAGAAAAAAAACGGACTCTACTGGTTAACCGGCTCGCAAAAATTTCACTTGATGAAGGGAATTAGCGAGAGCCTTGCAGGGAGAGTTGCAATTGTTGATCTCTTGGGATTATCGCAAGCAGAGCTTGATAATAAAGCCAGCCAGTCGATGCCTTTCCTACCCACGCCGGAATGGATTAATCATGCCCGAAGCACCGCCAAGCCGCATAAAGTGATTGATATTTACAAACGAATTTGGATGGGATCTTTTCCCCGCATTTATCAAGCTGACGATTCCATGCGGGATATTTTTTATCGTTCTTATGTGCAAACGTATATTCAACGGGACGTAAAAGATATTTTAAATATCACCAACGAGCTGACTTTCTATAATTTTCTGGTCGCCATTGCAGCCCGAACCGGTCAATTACTCAATTACGCCGATCTTGCAAGAGATGTGGGTATTGATAATAAAACCGTCAAGAATTGGTTATCCATTTTGGAAACATCGGGATTGGTTTATTTGCTTCAACCCTACTTTCGAAATATCACCAAACGTTTAATCAAAACCCCCAAAGTTTATTTTCTGGATACAGGGCTTTGTACCTATTTAACAAAATGGCCAAATGCCGAGTCTCTGGAAGCTGGCGCCATGTCAGGTGCATTATTGGAAACTTACCTATTCACCGAAATTCTAAAAAGTTATTGGC
>CAMLRJ010000238.1 GCA_946482345.1 uncultured Cellvibrio sp. | reverse complement strand
TGTTTAAGAAAATTGTACTGCACAAATCTGCCAAGGGTTCACTGGAAGAGGGCGGCCTGGCATCTACTGTAGAACTGCAATCGGCCAAGCCTTTTGATAACCCCGGGCCGCTCGCCATAGTTGGCGGTTCCATGGCGGTAGACAATTTAACCGGTGAAGATGATCCGCGTATTGTTGCCATGGCGAGTAATACGTTTGCGGACGATAAATTTGGAGTGTTGGTAAGTTTTGCGCAATCCGAGCGCAATATTCGCCAGGAAGGTTTTGGTACAGTGCGTTATACCTCAGCATTCGATAATTCAAACAGAAGTTTTGTTGGTAATGATTCTACGGTGAATATCACTGGTACTCCTAATCCACTGGCCAACTATCCTGATTTGGATCCTGCTGATCCAAAAGTTACCGGCGAAGCACTGGATTATATGTTGTTCCCGCGATTACCGAGAATGGACTCTTTTAATACTGATCAAAAGCGTACAGGTATCACAGGATCATTCCAGTACCGTCCAACAGATCGCATGGAATTCACATTAGATTATTTAAAGTCTGATTTGAAAACTGATGTGTCTTCTTACAACTTCTTCGCGCAGTTCCGAAACACATTTAATTCGATTACACCTACCAGCATAGTATTGGACGAAGCCGGACGTGTGGCAGTAGCGGGTGAATTCACCGGTGTAACCCCGCGCGTAGAAAGTCGTGGTCAATTCAGTGACACTGAATTTGAACAGGTGGTGCTCTCCGGCAAATTCGATTTAACCGATAATTTAAAACTGGATTTGATGTTTGGTAACGCAACGGTGGTTCACGATGAAGAGCAGTATCGCTTCAACCTGGATGCCCTCAATCCAACTTACACCAATCCTGATGCCCCACGCCGCCAGGCAATTAATGGTTTGAATCCAACCTATTTCTCCTACGATTTCCGCAAAGACGCGGATATCGCAGAAATGAGTTATGGTTTTGATATTAACAACCCACTGAATTATCACTTCACCGCACCTACTATTCGTAAAGATATTGTTGATCGCGAGAATGATACTTTCCGTGCAGATCTGAACTGGGATCTGGATCAGTCCAACCTAAAAACCGGGGTGATATGGAATGAGCGCAACATTACGTCAGAGCGTCACGATCCAACCACGGGTTCACTGACTGATCCTGTTGCACGAGTTGCTACAGGTTCGGGTACCTCGACCATTCTGCCGATTACTGCTACAACGACAGGCTTGGTAACGACATTGTCGGCAGTAACTAAAGGTTATGGTGATGCTATTAACCCACCAGCCGGTTTCCCAACAGACTTTGTTGTGAATGATTTTGCCGCGACCAAAGCAGCCTACAATGCGGGTTCATTTACCTTAAATCCCAATGATCCATCCACTTTTGATGTGACTGAAAATACCGCCGGTGCCTACGCGGAATACACTCGCAATATGGAAGTGGCTGGAATGCCGTTAATGGTGAATGCAGGTTTGCGTTACGTAGAAACCGAAGTGGAATCACTCGGTGTGGCTGGTGGTGTCGCCTCCAAACGCAGCAGTGATTACGCCGAATGGTTGCCATCATTTAATGGAACATTGGAAGTGGTTGAGGATTTTGTGGTTCGCCTGAATGCGAGCCGCAACTTGACCCGTCCAAATTTATCAAGCATGACTGCAACGGTAAATGCAACGCCCATTAACGGTAACATCTCTGTGGGGAATCCGGGGCTTGATCCAATTATGGCTGATGCAGTTGATCTGGGGTTTGAATGGTATTTTACAGAGGCGTCAGTAGTAGGTATTACTTTCTTCCATAAAGATATCGACAGTTTTATTTTGAATGACACAGTTTCCGGTTTGCTGCCAGCTGATTTGAAGGCGATTGTCGGTACTGCTTATCCACAAACCAATCCCGCATCACCGTCTTTTGATCCTAATGGTGTGAGTATGAATGACGAGTGGAATATATCCACTCCGGTTAATGGTGAAGGTGCCAAGTTGGATGGTTATGAAATTTCTTACCAACAACCATTTTCATTCTTGCCGGCTGAGTTCGAAGGTTTTGGAATGTTTGCCAACTACACCTATGTGGATTCAGAAATTACCTATCCAGGTGATATCAAAGGGCCACTGAGTGGTTTGTCGGAAAATAGCTACAACTTTGGTGTTTATTTTGAGCGTGACCAATTTGGTGTGCGAGTGGTAGTGAATAGTCGCGACGATTATGTCACGGCACTGCCAGGTTCGGATCGCAACTACTCTGAAAACACCACGGGTCCAACTCGTGTAGATATGTCGGCTTTCTACAACATCACTGACAATGTCAAAGTGAATTTGGAAGTAATCAACTTGACAGAAGAAGATGAGCGCCTCTACACCACTGGGCCAATTACCTCTGGCGGCGATCTCGATCTGGTGCGTGAAATCAATAACACCGGACGCGAAATCAGTTTGGGTATCCGCGCTACTTTCTAAGCTCTCATAGCGCTATCTCCACAGGCCATCAGCGTGAGTTGATGGCCTTTTTATAGATTTGCAAAATCTTTGTCGTGATCAGGAGCCCAAGTGTTATGAAAAAATTACTATCAATACTGAGCTTGGTGGCGAGCATTTTTATTGGTGCAAACGCCAGTGCACAAAGTGCGGAAAAAACATCTCTTGAATGGGCGGAGTTGCTTGCAAATTCAATTATGCAACGCCATCCTGAAGCATGGACCATGCGTGAGTTCAAACTGCTCACCGAACCCGAGTGGGGTTATCCCTATTCACTGGTGCTCTACGGTTTCCAAAAACTTTACTTAAAAACCGGCGACGAAAAATATCTGGCTTACAGTAAAACTTTTGTTGATCAATTAATTGATCAACAGGGAAAAATCCACGGCTATAATCCGGCAGATTTCAATATAGATGCAATCAACCCGGGCAAGCTGCTGTTCCTGCTTTACGAAAAATATCAGGATGAGCGCTATTTAATCGCAATGAAATCCTTGCGTCATCAATTGCAATGGCAGCCGCGCACCACATCCGGCGGATTCTGGCATAAAAATATTTATCCCTGGCAAATGTGGCTGGATGGTTTGTATATGGGTGCGCCTTACTACGCACAATTTGCGCAACAACACAAAGAAACTGCTGCGTCGTTTGATGATATCGCCAAACAATTTTTATTAATTGAAAGTAAAACTCGCGACGCAAAAACAGGATTGCTTTATCACGCATGGGATGAAAGTCATTTGCAAAAATGGGCGCATAAAAAAACCGGTTTATCGCCTCATTTTTGGTCGCGCTCTATGGGCTGGTATGCCATGGCTCTGGTGGATACGCTCGATTACTTTCCACAGAATCATCCGAAACGTAAGGATTTAATTCGATTGTTAAATCAACTGGCGGAGGCGTTGTTGAAAGTGCAGCATTCCAGCCATCTTTGGTATCAGGTGACTGATCAGGGCGGACGTTATGGAAATTATCTGGAAACCTCAGGCAGTGCTATGTTTGCCTACGCTTTTGCCAAAGGGTATAACAAACAATATTTACCCGAAAAATATAAAAAAGTCGCCAGCGACATTTTTAATAGTTTGGTAAAGCTGCATACGCAGATTGATGAAAAAGGTTTGCTGCATTTAACCAATACCTGCGGCAGTGCCGGTCTGGGTGGAGACCCTTATCGCACAGGCACATTTGATTATTATGTTAGCGAAGCCATACGCACAGACGATCCCCATGGAATGGCGCCATTCATTTTTGCTGGAGTTGAAATCGCTGGTTTTAAGGATTGATAAAAGTCTATAAAAAACTTGAATGAGATACTTTGGATTGACTGATGTGAGAGTGAAAAATGAAAAAGCAATCAAATGCACAACTCTTGATTTTTATTGTTGTATTAATGCAAATGCTGGTCTGCGTACAAACCTGGGCCAGTGCCGGGTTCTATAAAAAATCTGATTGGAAACAAATGGATTTGATTCTGAAAAAAATCGAATCTCCTCAAATTCCTGATAACACTTTTGTCATTACTGATTTCGGTGCAATAAAAGATTCAGATAAAGATGCACGTCCGGCGATCATGAATGCAATAGCCGCAGCAGTGAAAGCGGGTGGTGGCAAAGTGGTTATTCCTGCCGGAAAATGGTTATCCAAAGGGCCTGTTCATTTGCAGAGTTTTATCAATTTGCATTTGGAAGAAGGAGCTACATTATTGTTCAGTGCAGCAGCGGGTGATTATTTACCAGCAGTGTTCACTCGTTGGGAAGGCACAGAAATTTATGGTTATTCACCTTTGATTTACGCCAACAATGTCACGGATGTCGCCATTACTGGCGCAGGCACTATCGACGGCAATGCACAAAGTGAATTTCATCTCTGGCATAAAAAACAAGCGAATGACATAGCTGTATTGCGTAAAATGGGTTTCGATGGTGTAGCACTGGAAAAAAGACAATTTGCCGAGGGACATTTTTTGCGTCCGCCATTAATCCAGATTGTGAATGCCAAACGGGTTTTGCTGGAGGGTTACACAGCGACCAATTCTCCGTTCTGGGTTAATCATTTGGTATACACCGATCACGCGCAAATGCGCCATGTGAAAGTTGAAAGCATGTTCCCCAATAATGACGGAATCGATATTGATTCCGGCCGTTGGGTAGTTATTGAAAATAATCACTTCCGCACTGGTGACGATTCAGTGGTGATTAAATCTGGCCGTGATTTGGATGGCCGAAAAATCGCGCGCCCCAGTGAAAATGTAGTGGTGCGCAATAATATTCTTGATGGTGAAGATGGCATTGGTTTGGGCAGCGAGATGTCGGGCGGAATTAAAAATGTATTTTTTACCGATAACACTTATTTAAAAGGCACTTCGGTATTTCGTTTGAAGGCTAATCTTGATCGTGGCGGTAGTGTGCAGCACATTCGAATACGCAACACCAAAATCGGTGAAGCCAAATACCTGTTCTGGTTTGATTTAAGTTATGTGGCTGGTTATTTGGGTGGAAATTTTCCATCCAAATACCACGACATAGTCTTTGAAAATATTGTTGCCGAAAAAGTGGATACGTTTTTCATAAGTCATGCACCGGAAGCACAGCCATTGGAAAATGTGCTGTTTAAAAATATTCAGGTTAAATCTGCAAAACATTTTATGGATTTTAAAAATCTGAAGAATGTCACTTTTACTGATTTACAGCTCAACGGTCAAAAAATTTCGGTACAGTTTGACTAATGATGTTGCGATCAATACTGATGAGGAAATCCACGCAATCTTGTTTGTTCGTTATGCTGGTGATGTGGTTCTTATTAATAGGCGAATGTTGCGCCAAAACATTCGTCTACTCTGCCAACACTGACGCGCAGACAATTTCAGTCTTCGAGCTTAATGAATCCAATGGATACTTAAGTCATCTGCAAAATATGGATGTGGGTGGAGCCGTAATGCCGATGACGATTGCAAAGAATGCAGAAAAAAATTATGTTTTATTCGCAGCTACCCGCTCAGCACCTTTTAAACTGGTAGTGATGGATATTGATTTTTCATCGGGAAAGCTGACAGCCAAAGCGACTGCGTCACTTGCTGATAATATGGCAAATATTGCGCTGGATCGTGACAAAAAATTTTTGTTTGCTGCATCTTACGGCGGCAATAAAATCAGTCTTCAATCCCTTAATGCCACAATTCCTTCCGATGTTATCGAGGTGATGCTCACGGGAAAAAATCCTCACCAAATCACCGCAGATCCTGAAAATAAATTTGTGTATGTTTCCCTGTTGGGTGATGATCGTTTGGATTATTTCCACCTCACAAACGTTGTTCAACTTGATAAAACTAGTCAACTTGAAAGGAGTGCGCAAAAATTACAGCGCGTTGGAACAATAAAATTTCCATCAGGTTCGGGGCCGCGACATTTTGTGTTTTCTGCAAACGGTAAATTTTTATAT
>CAMLRJ010000237.1 GCA_946482345.1 uncultured Cellvibrio sp. | reverse complement strand
GAAGAGCTGAGTAAAGCCAATGGCTTGTTGCACGAAGCTGCGCATGATGCTCTGTCTGATGTTTACGCCACTATTGCGGTTGCAAAATTGGTCAAAACGCAACAACCAAAATTATTTGATTACGCATTCAAATTACGCGACAAACGTTTTGCTGCAACTTTAATTGATATAGAAAACAATAAACCTTTGTTACATTTTTCATCGCGCTTTCCTTCTGAAAATGGTAACGCTGCATTGGTATTGCCTTTGGCGTTTCATCCACTCAATAAAAATTCAGTAATCAGTATAAACCTGATGCATGATCCCTCTATTCTTTTGTCGCTATCAGTAGAAGATTTGCGAACCCGTTTGTATACACCGAGCAGTGAATTGCCTGAAGGTACTGAGCGTCTTGCACTGAAAGAAATTCATCTCAATAAATCGCCCATGTTATTGCCACCCAATATGCTGGACGACAAAGTGGCAGAAAAATTATTGATTGATAAATCCCTCTGCGAAAAACACTGGAAGTTTTTTTACGGCTTGACTTCAGTTGAGCATCAACAAGTGATGAAAAAACTCGAAGCCTTGTATGTGGATAATCCTTTCCCGCCTGCTGATGATGTTGAACAAATGTTGTATCAGGGATTTTTACAGGATTCAGATCGCTACTTACTCGAACAAGTCCGCCGACTCGATGCTCATGGTCTAAAAAGTCTGAAACCCGCCTTTCTCGATGCGCGCTTGCCTGAACTTTTATTCCGCTACCGCGCCCGAAATTTCCCGTCATCATTAACAGAGTCAGAGCAAACCAAATGGAAAGATTTTTGTCGCGAACGATTGCAGAGGAATCGGGTGAATAATCAGCTGTTGAATCTTGATGAGTATGTGAATTATTTGGATGGTGTACTGGCGGGGGATTTGTCGGATAGGGATAAAGGGATTCTGCAATCCCTCAAGCTTTACTCAAAATCCCATTCTCAGGGTGCTCAATAAACAGCCTCAATAAATCTTCCCTACAAACTGTGGGCATTTGGTCGTTATGCGAGTAAAATTCCGCGCCCGTGAAGTTCGGGCTTTAGAAATCGACACTGATTGAACAAACATTATCCAAAGGGGCGATCCCATGTCATCCATTAAGAAAGTTGTATTGGCCTATTCCGGTGGTTTGGATACCTCGGTAATTGTGAAGTGGTTGCAAGAGAATTATCACTGTGAAGTGGTGACTTTTACGGCGGATATAGGTCAGGGTGAAGAGGTCGAGCCTGCTCGTGCCAAGGCGCAAGCCCTTGGCGTTAAACAAATTTTTATCGACGACTTGCGCGAAGAGTTTGTTCGCGATTTCGTCTTCCCTATGTTCCGCGCGAATACTATCTATGAAGGTGAGTACCTGTTGGGGACTTCGATTGCACGTCCTTTAATTGCCAAACGTTTGATTGAAATTGCCAATGAAGTGGGTGCTGACGCTATTTCCCACGGTGCTACAGGTAAAGGTAATGATCAGGTGCGTTTTGAATTGGGCGCCTATGCATTGAAGCCTGGCATTAAAGTCATTGCTCCATGGCGTGAGTGGAATTTGACCTCACGTGAAAGCCTGATGGAATACTGCGAGAAGAACAATATTCCCGTCGATTTCAGCAAAAAGAAAAAATCCCCTTATTCAATGGATGCCAACCTGCTGCACATTTCTTTTGAAGGCAAAATCCTGGAAAACCCATGGACTGAGGCTGAAGAAGATATGTGGCGCTGGACTGTTGCGCCAGAAGCTGCGCCAGACAAGGCAACTTATCTGGATCTGACTTATGAGAAAGGCGATATTGTGGCGATCAATGGTGAAAAAATGTCACCGGCAACAGTGCTGACTTATCTCAACAAAATTGGTGGCGAAAATGGTATCGGTCGTTTGGATTTGGTCGAGAATCGTTATGTAGGTATGAAGTCCCGCGGTTGTTATGAGACTCCTGGCGGTACCATCATGTTGCGTGCACATCGTGCGATTGAATCAATCACGCTTGATCGTGAAGTGGCGCATCTGAAAGATAGTTTGATGCCAAAATATGCTGACATGATTTACAACGGTTACTGGTGGAGTCCCGAGCGCAAAATGTTGCAAGCGATGATCGATCAGTCGCAGTTTTATGTAAACGGTGATGTGCGCGTCAAATTATATAAAGGCAATGTGATTGTTGTTGGTCGTCGTTCTGCTGATAGTTTGTTTGATGAAAAAGTAGCAACCTTTGAAGATGATGCAGGTGCGTACAATCAAAAAGATGCAGAAGGATTTATTAAACTTAATGCTTTACGTATGAGAATTGCTGCCAATAAAGGGCGAGTGCTCAAGTAAGAAAAAAAGCCGTAAATAGTTTGATGAATGTCAATCAGATCCCCCGGCGAGTGAGACAAAATGTCGAGCCTGGGGCAAAATGTTGCGATTGAACTGGAGAGGTTCGGTTCGTGAGCTTAAAAGTTTCGATTTTAAATTAAGAGTGGGAAAGTCCTATGGGTAGTCACGCAACTTTAGCTGGTGATCCACCAGTCTATGACTTCGATATAGTCCGCAAATTTGCCATCATGACCATTGTCTGGGGTATTTTCGGTATGGGCATGGGTGTACTGATTGCATCGCAGTTAGTCTGGCCAAGTTTGAACGATATTCTGCAACCCTATACCTCATTTGGTCGCTTGCGCCCTTTGCATACCAACGCTGTGATTTTTGCATTTGGTGGCTGTGCGCTTTTCGCGACCTCTTACTATGTGGTTCAACGTACCTGCCAGACCACACTTTTTGGTGGATGGTTGGTTCCTTTTACCTTCTGGGGTTGGCAAGTGGTGATTGTGTTGGCTGCCATAACCTTGCCATTGGGCATGACCTCATCAAAGGAATACGCTGAACTTGAGTGGCCAATCGATATTCTTCTGGCACTGGTGTGGATTGCTTACGCGGTGGTGTTTTTTGGCACCATAGTCAAGCGTCGCACCTCGCACATCTACGTTGCCAACTGGTTCTATGGTGGCTTTATTCTGACTGTTGCCGTATTGCATATAGTTAACAGTGCGGCTATTCCTGTGACTCTGACCAAATCTTACTCTGCCTATGCCGGTGCTGCCGATGCCATGGTGCAATGGTGGTATGGTCACAACGCAGTAGGTTTCTTCCTGACTGCTGGCTTCCTCGGCATGATGTACTACTTTGTTCCCAAGCAAGCAGGTCGCCCGGTTTACTCTTATCAATTATCGATTGTTCACTTCTGGGCTTTGATCTCCCTTTATATCTGGGCAGGTTCCCACCACTTGCACTACACCGCATTGCCTGATTGGACCCAGTCTTTGGGCATGGTGATGTCATTGATTCTGTTGGCTCCAAGCTGGGGCGGTATGATCAACGGCATCATGACCTTGTCAGGTGCCTGGCATAAGTTGAAGACCGATCCAACCTTGCGCTTCCTGGTTGTTGCCCTGTCTTTCTACGGTATGTCCACTTTCGAGGGCCCGATGATGGCCATCAAGAGTGTGAATGCCTTATCTCATTACACTGACTGGACTGTTGGCCACGTGCACTCAGGTGCATTGGGTTGGGTAGCCATGATTTCTATCGGTGCTGTTTATCATATGATCCCGAAACTCTTTAATCGCGAAACCATGTACAGCGTCAGCTGGATCAACCTGCATTTCTGGTTGGCAACTGTAGGCACTGTACTTTATGTCGTCGCCATGTGGATTAATGGTATTGGACAGGGCTTGATGTGGCGCGCGTTCAACCCTGATGGTTCACTGACCTACAGCTTTATTGAAGTGGTTATTTTCAGCAAAGACGGTTATGTCATGCGTTTGATCGGTGGCGTTTTCTTTCTGACCGGTATGTTTGTAATGGCTTACAACACCTATCGCACTATTAAAGCGGCGAATCAAACATCTCCCGTCCAGGCTAATGAGCCTGTACAAGCGCCTGTGGTTTAAGGGGAACTTGCATGAAAGGTCATGATTTAGTCGAAAAAAATATTGGTTTGATGGCAGTTCTTGCTGTGGTTGCCATCAGCTTTGGTGGTTTGGTTGAAATAGTCCCGCAGTTTTTCCTGAAAGAAACGACAACGCCTATAGAAGGGCTTAAACCTTTAAATGCCGTCCAGCTGGAAGGGCGTGATATTTACATACGTGAAGGTTGCCACACTTGTCATACACAAATGATCCGCCCTTTGCGTGCTGAAGTTGAACGCTATGGACACTATTCAGTCGCAGGTGAGTCAGTTTACGAGCACCCGTTTTTGTGGGGATCAAAACGTACCGGGCCTGATCTGGCGAGGGTAGGTGGACGTTACACTGATGAATGGCATAAAACCCATTTGTACAATCCAAGAATTGTAGTGCCTGATTCCATCATGCCTGCCTATCCGCATCTTTATGATCACAAACTGGATGGCAAACATACAGCAGATAAAATGCGCGCCCTGGCAAAAGTGGGTGTTCCCTATACTGAAGAAGATTTTGCTGGTGCAGAAAAAGCGGTGAAGGGTGTTACAGAAATGGATGCTCTGGTCGCATATCTGCAGAACTTGGGCATCTTACTGAAAGAGAAACGCTAATGGATCAAGGTACATTAGGTGCGATTTCGACGGTGTTGGTGACGGTTGCATTTTTTGGTGTTTGTTTTTGGGCATTCGCGCCCGGACTCAGAAAACGCTTTGAAGAAGATGCAAAGTTACCTTTTGCCGATGAACCAGAATTTCAGCAAAACGATGATCAAAAAACTGATCATCCAGAAGGGCGGATTTGATTATGACTACGTTTTGGAGTTTGTGGATTATTGTTTTGACGCTAACCAATCTGGCGTTATTGTTCTGGTTGTTGATGGCCAACCGTCGCCGTGAAGTCAAAGGGCCGGAAACCGGTGAGGTCAAAACTACAGGGCATGAATACGATGGTATTGAGGAGTACGACAATCCTCTGCCGCGTTGGTGGTTCTATATGTTTTTGGCTACTTTTGCTTTCGCTGTCGTTTATTTGATTGTTTATCCTGGCTTGGGACATTGGAAAGGTATTCATTGGAAAGAGTATGAAGGTAGCTGGACCTCGGTAAACGAACTGCGTTACGACCAGAAATTGGCGGAAGAAGTTTACAATCAAACCTATGGTGCTTTTTCCAAAATGCCCATTGATGAATTGGCTCACAATCAGGAAGCCATGAAAATGGGGCAGCGTTTGTTTCAGGACAATTGCACACTTTGCCATGGTTCGGACGGTGGTGGTAATACCGGATACCCCAACCTTACGGATAAAGATTGGTTATGGGGCGGTGAACCCCGATTAATTCTTGAGACGATTACCTATGGTCGTAAAGCACTGATGCCGGCTTGGGGAAGTATTCTCGGTGAAGAAGGCGTGGTGAATGTGGCTGAATATGTACTGAGTTTATCCGGTGCTGAGCACGACGCAGACAAAGCTGCAGTGGGATCGAAACTCTATGCAGCAAATTGTGTTGCTTGCCATGGAGCTGATGGAAAGGGAACCTATCAAAACGGAGCGCCGAATTTGACGGACAATATCTGGCTTTACGGCAGCAAACCGGGAGTGATTCGTCAAACCATTCGTGATGGTCGTAATGGCCAAATGCCAGCACATCTGGAGAATTTAAAAGAAGACAAAATTCATTTGCTGGCGGCTTATGTGTATAGCCTTTCTCTTGATAGTAACTAATCTGTGATCAGGAAAAAGGCAGGTTCATTGATGGGCCTGCCTTTTTTTGTTTGTAACAGGTCGTGAGGAAATCCCTTGAACGATAAAATTCCAGCATCTTCCGATAAAGACGAAATTCGTTACGTCAATCTTTATGAAGCGGAAGAAAAAATTTATACCCGCCATATCACAGGTTTTTATCAACGTTTGCGCCGTTACACAGGCATTCCCCTGATGACGGGATTTTTGCTTATGCCATGGTTGGTGATTGA
>CAMLRJ010000236.1 GCA_946482345.1 uncultured Cellvibrio sp. | reverse complement strand
AGACAAAGCTTCAAACGAAAAATGGTACGGTGAACTTAATGCTGCCGATTTGGGATTACAACAAAATTGGTCTGCAGAAAAACTCGACACCAGCCTTTGGAAAACCATTAATGTCCCCGGAAAATTAAAAGAGCAGGGATATGTTTTGCCGAATGGATCTTACTGGGTGCGCAAAACCTTTTCGTTAACAGCAGAGCAAGCGAAAAAATCCGGAACAGTTTGGCTGGGTTGTATAGTGGACGGCGATCAAGTGTTTTTGAATGGTCAATCTATAGGGCAGACCGGTTATCAATATCCACCGCGTATTTATACTGTGCCTGCCAATTTATTAAAGGCCGGTGAAAATACGCTGAGTGTTCGCGTGACCAGCTATTCCGGAAATCCCGGCTTTGTAAAAGACAAACGCTATGATTTGGATTTGGGCGATGAAAAAATTTCGCTTACGGGTGAGTGGAAATTTAAAATCGCTGCGAATGTTGGCCCGATGAATCAGACAACGACTTTGCATTACCAGCCTGCCAGTTTATTCAATGCGAAATTGGCCCCTGCATTACCGCTGCAAATTAAAGGTGTGCTTTGGTATCAAGGTGAATCCAATGTGATGAAACCTGATGCTGATCTTGCGTTGCGTAAAGCTGCCAGCCTGTGCAAAAACGAAACTTGTGCTGCGGTGAAATCAGAATACCGTTATTTGATGACCGATTTAATTACGGATTGGCGTAAACAATTTAATCAGGGCGATTTCCCGTTTCTTTATGTGCAGTTAGTGAATTTCCAGGAAGCCTATGAGCAACCCACAGAAAGTAAATGGGCGGAACTACGTGAAGCGCAGCGTGAATTACTCACGGTCAAAAATACCGCAATGGCTGTTGGAATTGATGTCGGTGAATGGAATGATATTCATCCATTAAACAAACAAGATGTGGGTGAACGTTTAGCTCTGGGCGCGTTGAAATTGGCCTATGGAAAAAAATCGATATTATCTTCCGGGCCTTTGGTGAAATCAGTGAAATTAAAATCTGGAAAAATTGAAGTTGCGTTTAATTATTCAAAAGGTTTAACCATTCGCGGCGATAAAATTAAATATTTGGCGATTGCTGGTGAGGACAAAAAATTTGTCTGGACCAGTGCAAAAGTCATAGACGGAAAATTAATTGTTGACACTTCAGTCGTGAAAGAACCCAAATGGATTCGCTATGCCTGGGCGGATAATCCTGAAGGTGCGAATTTGTATAATGCGGCAGGATTGCCAGCGTCGCCGTTTGAGGCTGAGGTTAAATAATTTTTTAGTGATTTAGAAAACAATTCTAATTGAGGTCAGTAACCACCCCACCCGCTTCGCGGGCACCCCTCCGGAGGAGGGGAATGGGTGCTTCGAAATAAAATAATCCCTTGAGCATTTGCACTTTCTAAAATTCCCCTCCCTCGGAGGGGTGCCCCGAAGGGGTGGGGTGGTCTAAAATACCAGCAGAAAATTGGGCGTAGCAAGCAGCTCCCCTACCTATTCATATGGCAGAAAACATTTGTACTTATCTTCTCAACAAAAAAATCCAACCATCGCCATAATCGGCGCAGGCCCCGCCGGTTTAATGGCAGCTGAGGTTATTGCATCTGCCGGTTTTACCGTTTCTATTTATGATGCAATGCCGTCTGTTGGCAGAAAATTTTTATTGGCGGGTGTGGGTGGTATGAACATTACTCACTCGGAGCCTCATGCAAAATTAGTGTCGCGTTATTTCGAAGCATCATCTGATTTACAACCTTTTCTGGATCAATTCACAGCGGACAATCTGCGTGACTGGATTCATCAATTAGGTGTTGAAACCTTTGTTGGCACATCCGGGCGAGTATTTCCCAAAGAAATGAAAGCGGCACCACTGTTACGAGCATGGCTACACAGGTTGCGCAGCATGGGTGTGAATATTTTTACTCGCCATCAGTGGCAGGGATGGACTGAATCAGGTGAATTAGTATTTATGCGCAATAATGCTGACAAAACATCGGAGCAGATTCTTGTCAAAGCAAATGCCTGCGTGCTGGCTTTGGGTGGCGCCAGTTGGCCGCAGTTGGGTTCTACTGGTCAATGGGTTGATTATCTTGTGCAGAAAAATATTGTTGTGAAAAATCTATTGCCAGCGAATTGTGGATTTAATTGTGATTGGAGTGAAAAGTTTGCGGCAGAATTTTCAGGCCAGCCTTTAAGTACTATTTCATTAAGCTGTTATGATCTGAAAGGGCAATTTCACTCACTGCGATCTGAAGCCATAATTGCAAATTTTGGTATTGAGGGTACAGGTGTATATGCGCTCTCATCTTACCTGCGGGAAAAAATTGAGCTGGAAGGTTCAGCCGAATTGATGATTGATCTATTGCCGGATTTCTCGCTGGAAAAAATCATAGCTTTGCTTGCAAAAGACCGGCAAAAAAATTCCATGACCAACTTTCTGCGTAAGCAATTAAATCTGTCGCCGATTAAACTGGCGTTGTTACGTGAATTAACCGATAAAGACCTTTGGTCCGATACAGTAAAAATCTCGCAAGCCATTAAACAACTACGTCTGGTTTGCCGTTCTACTCGTCCAATTGATGAAGTTATTAGTACCGCCGGTGGAGTGATATTCACTGAAGTGGATTCAAATTTAATGTTAAAACAATTGCCAGGTGTATTCTGCGCGGGCGAAATGTTGGATTGGGAAGCACCAACCGGTGGTTATTTGTTGACGGCTTGTTTTGCTACGGGCCGTGCTGCGGGATTGGGTGTTTTGGATTATGTGCAGAGTGAAATCAGCTCCTCCCTTTGAAAAAGGGAGGCGGGGGAGGGATTTTCGATGGAGATATTTTTCTGAGATTTTTAAATCCCCCCTAACCCCCCTTTTTCAAAGTGGGGAATGACTCCCTATTTTTCGGAGCGTAAATGAAAAAATTATTAATCATAGGCTACGTCTGGCCCGAGCCCAAATCATCTGCTGCGGGCAGCCATATGTTGGATATTATTCAATTCTTTCGATTGGATAAATGGCTGATTACCTTTGCCTCTGCCGCTGCTTTATCAATACACCGGTTTGATTTGAATGAATTGGGTGTTGAAGAAAAAATTATCGAATTGAACTCATCCAGTTTTGATGAATTTATTCAAGGCTTGCAGCCCAACGCAGTTTTGTTTGATCGATTTTTTACTGAAGAACAATTTGGTTGGCGAGTTGATCGCGTTTGCCCAAGCGCCATTAAAATTCTGGATACAGAAGATTTACACAGTTTACGTAATACACGCCATCGATTGTTAAAAGAAAAACAAAAAGCTTTCAGTAAGGAAAATGATCGACAATCGGTTGAGCCAGCTTTACTTAATCAACAAGATTTGTATCAGCAAATGATTCAGGACGATTTAACCCTGCGTGAAATAGCGGCGATTTATCGTTGTGACCTGAGCTTGGTCATTTCTTCATTTGAAATGGAATTGTTGCAATCACAATTTGGCGTGCCTGCTGATTTGCTTGCTAATTGTCCTTATCATTCCTTGTCAGGTTTACCTCATTCGCGCAATCCGGGTTTTGATCAGCGTGAGCACTTTTTGTTTGTGGGTAATTTTCGACATGAACCCAATTGGGATGCGGTGCTTTGGTTAAAACATGTGATATGGCCTGGTATTCGCCAACAATTACCGCAATCGGAATTGCATATTTATGGCGCCTATCCACCACCCAAAGCTATGGAATTGCATAAACCTGCTGAAGGCTTTTTGATAAAAGGCTGGGCAGATGATTTAATTTCGCCGACACAAAATGCACGATTGGTATTGGCGCCTTTACGTTTTGGTGCGGGGCTTAAAGGTAAATTATTCGAAGCTATGAAATGCTACACGCCCAGTGTGACAACCTCGATTGGTGCAGAGGGAATAATGCATGCTGATCAATGGCCAGGCGCAGTTGCGGATACAGCAGAGGATTTTATTGCAGCCTCAGTTGCTCTTTATGAAAATGCTGACAACTGGTGGGGCGCCCAAGGTAAATTTACTCACGAATTATTCAAGTTAAATTACGACCCGTTTACCAAATTAATCCAGCGAGTGAATGCTATTAGTGAAGTTCTTGCACAACACAGAGCGAAAAATTTAACCGGAAAATTGCTAAGGCAAGAAACCCTGGGTACTCATAAATATATGAGTTTATGGATTGAAGCCAAGAATCGTTAGGGGTTTATTAGAGAAATACCCTTTTCCGAAAATGATTCTAATGAGAGAATCAGAAGTCTGCTAATCCGGCAGATGAGTCATTAATCTTCATTTTAAGGTATTACTATGGACAATAATGTTTATAACACGCCGCAATCTTCGCTTGTTACACAGCAATCAGGTGAGTTGGTATTGGGATCGCGTTGGAGCCGTTTGTTTGCATCAATAATTGATGGTCTTCTTGTGGGTTTGGTAACCCTGCCTTTAATGTATTTCACGGGTGGTTTTGATGGCATCTCTACAGGTGTTGAGCCTGGCGTTCTCTATACTTTGGGAATAGGTGTTGCCGGTTTAATTGTGTTTGTCATTTTAAATGGCAAGATTTTATTGTCTTCCGGTCAAACGATTGGCAAAAAAGCGCTCAATATTAAAATTGTAGATTTGGAAGGCAATCTTCCCTCAGCGAATACATTGTTATCCCGTTATGGTTTTTATTACGGTACGCAGCTGATTCCGGTTGTCGGTGGCTTTTTAGCCCTGATCAATGTGTTATTTATTTTTGGTGCAGAAAAACGTTGTTTACACGATCAAGTCGCTAAAACGAAAGTGGTCAATGCCAGTTAATGTTCGGTAAGGGAGCATTCGCTCCCTTTTTTTTAGGTTCAAAAAACATGTGTTGTTAACATTTGAGTTTTTCCGCCAGGAGAAGATTTGATGGCATTTATAAAAACAGTCAACAAGATGTGCATCAAAATACTGATTGCAGGATTTTTTTTACCCATAACACTTTGCTGAGCTGATCAATCTCCGGATAAATATTTACAGGGTTTGTTAAATAAGGTGAGCTGTGCAGCTTTTGATATTCCGGATACGGTTTCCGGTTTTGAATCTCATACGAAAGAGAATTATCAAATAAAAGATATTCAGTTGATATCTTGTGATGGCAGAAAAATGAATGCTTATGTGGTCAGGCCGATCAAATCGATTAAACATCAGGCCGCTATTTTGTATGTGCATTGGCTTGATCCATCAGCGGCTGATTCGAACAGGGATGAATTTTTGGATGAAGCAAAAATCATGGCAGCCAAAGGATATTCTTCATTATTAATTTCGACTTTTTGGTCAATCCCGGGTGGCTATTATATGGAGCGCCGTTGGCAGGATGATTATCAAAGTACTTTATATCAACTAAAAGATCTGCAACAGGCGATTGCTGTTTTGCGGTCGATACCGGATGTGGATTCCAAAAAATTGATTTATGTCGGGCATGATTATGGTGCGACATTTGGCGCAATGCTGTTGGGAATTGATCATTCATTTACATCAGCGGTATTGATGGCGGGTATCGCGGATATTACGGATTGGTATCTCTATGGTTCAAAAACCGGAAGCCCTGAGGGAAAAGCACGTGAGGATTACAAAAAAACATTTAACCTGATTAATCCACAGGATCTTATTTCCTATTCAACTGCTGCATTATTTTTTCAATATTCCAGTAAAGATGTATTTATTTCCAAAGAACAAGCTGAAGCTTTATATAAAAAAGCGTCCAAGGGTTCTCGTGTTGAATTTTATGACGTTGATCACTCATTGAAGACGGACATTGCAAAACTTGATCGAATTAAATGGATTCAAAAGCAATAATGATTTTTAAATATTGTGCTTAATGTAATTCAAATAAAATTCGGGATTGTTTGTGAATTTCTTCTTCGCCTTTTTTGAATCCCTTATAACTGTAAAATAGTTCATCAAAGCTGCCATCTGCTATAGCAAGGTTTAATCCGG
>CAMLRJ010000235.1 GCA_946482345.1 uncultured Cellvibrio sp. | reverse complement strand
AGGATGTATTGCATCACGGCCGCCATCCGGCGTTTGTGTTGTATCTGGAATTGGATGCAGCAACCGTCGATGTGAATGTGCATCCCACCAAACATGAAGTGCGTTTTCGTGATAATCGCAATGTGCATGATTTTATCTATTCAAGTTTGCATCACGCGCTTGCAAATGTACGACCGGAAGATACGTTGTCACGTCAGCAACAATCCGTCGATCATGCTGCAGCAAAAATTGAAGGCATAGGTGCGGGTGAATTCAAAGGCCAGGAAAATATGGGGTTTGGATATTCATCCCAAACCAGTGCAAATTCACCAGCTTCATCTGATGAAAGTGTTGGCAATTCGAATAGCTATTATCAGCGACAATACACGCCGTCATATTCAACCAGTTCATCAGCAGTGCGCGAACAAATGGCGGTTTATTCCGCATTACACAATTCATCGCAAACTTTACCTGAATCGCCGAGTGACGATATTCCACCACTCGGTTATGCCATAGCGCAATTAAAAGGTATTTATATTCTCGCCGAAAATGCGCAGGGTTTAATTATGGTAGACATGCACGCAGCCCACGAGCGCGTCACCTACGAGCGAATGAAATCGGCATTTAACGAAGGCGGAATTCATGCACAACCTTTGTTAGTGCCTGAATCCATTGCAGTCAGCGAAAAAGAAGCGGATTGCGCCGATAATTTTCAATCCATTTTTCAATCACTCGGTTTTGAATTACAACGCGCAGGCCCCGAAACTTTATTAATTCGCCAAATCCCGATTATTTTACAAAGAGCCAAAGTCGAACAATTAGTCCGCGATGTTCTCTCCGACCTAATCGAACACGGCAGCAGCGAACGCATCCAACACCACATCAACGACATTTTATCGACAATGGCCTGCCACGGCTCAGTCCGCGCGAATAGAAAATTAACCATTCCTGAAATGAATGCACTTCTACGTGATATGGAGGCGACAGAAAGAAGCGGTCAATGTAATCACGGCAGACCAACTTGGTTGCTTCAATCGTTGGATGATTTGGATAAGATGTTTATGCGGGGGCAGTGAAAATGGCTTCAGTAGATTTAATAAAAAATGTATTGGCTTCTACATTTGAAATTGATGGAATAAGTATCACTCTGACACAGCGAAAATCAGATAACCCTGTTATTTTTAATGGTTCTGGAAAAATTACACAGGATAACGATGGTAATTTATTGTTGCATATGATTCATGTGAATCCAGAAGGCATACCTTTTGCCCAATTGGGGGTTAATCCTAAAGATTGTCTGCCGGGAACTATTATTCCTGACGAACATTATTATGATATGGATTTCTTGGATACGCATGGATTCAAATGGACAGCAAAAATGTTAGAGTTAAATAATCATTATTTTTTTCCTACAAATAGTGTTGTTATTAAGTCACGTTTTAATTGCTTGACTAAAAGGCAGCAAAGGTTGGGGAAAGAAAAATCAACACGGTTTCAATTCATAATACCTTATTCTATTGATTTACCTTATAACCAGTTCGAGTATGACAATGGGCAAAGCAGACGCATAGTGCTGAGCGCTAAAATTAGTGGAATGGATATAAAAATTAATAATTCGGAAGGAAAATTGATTGTTAGCGCAAGTGTACCTGAGCCCATTACTTTAGATTTGGAGCAGTATGTTCAGGCTGTTCTCAGAGGATTATCGATTGCTGTAGGCATGCAGCTCAATTTGGTGCTTGAAGAGACGTGGGGTGGTGATATTCAATCAATAAAAATTCGCTCATTGCATAAAATTTCCAAGTCGCATCTCTTGCGTCCGTTTGAGTCAAAATCTCCAGATAATTATCCCAATTTGATAAACTTTCTTGATAAATATGTATCCGCTTTCTTGCAGGCACCAGCCAAGATGGAAGAGCTTTATGGTTATTGGCATAAGGTGTTTGTGGCTCATGATAAAAGAGTTGAGTTATGGGCTCTAGCTTTAACAACTTCGATAGAAGGGGTATTTAAAAATAATTTTTCAGATCTGTTAAAAAATGATGATTCTTTTGAAGAAAAGCTGATAGATACTCGTACAAAATTGACAGTTGCAGGTATTGATCAAGAGATTTTTGAAAAATTATGCAGTTCACTTTCTAATTTCAAAGAAAAGAGCATTGCTGCTGGATTGCGAATACATGTAGCGGACAAGCCTTTGTTTGCAAACTGGCCGTCTGATTGGAATAAATTGCGTAATAAGTCAGCACATGCTGATATTATTGACGAATCACCCGAAAATGTTCAGAAATACTGGAATCAAGCATTTACTTGCTTGGCAATTTTTTACCACCTAATTGCCAAGGTGATTAAGTATGATGGAAGTCTTACTGCTTATAGTGTTTTAGGTTGGCCAGAGTTATCAAAAGATCAAGAAAAAGAAGAAATTAAAACAACTTAATTTGTTTTGATGAAAATCAACTCAACTCATACCAAACACCGCGACCGCTGCCTTTCTGATTTAAATATCCCCGATTAACCAAATTGCGAAAATGTTGTTTGAGTGTATTTCGATTGCTGCTGGTTAATTTAATGGCTTCACCAATCGTGATGCGGCCGTGTTCACGGGTGAATTCTATTATTTGCAGAGACAGCTCCGGCAGGTTAGATATTATAATTTTTTCACGTTCGATTTTTTTCTCTAATCGACGTACTTGTTCTGATAATGAATTCAGAAAAAACATCAACCACGGGTGCCAGTTGGGATTATCGGATCGAATGCTACTTTGTGTTTGCCGTAAGGCTAAATAATAATTTTCTTTGTTGAGTTCAATTACACTTTCCAACGAGCTATAGGGAACATAAGCATAGCCAGCTTGTAATAAAAGCAAGGTTGTTAACACGCGACTCAGACGACCGTTACCATCTTGAAAGGGGTGGATTTCCAAAAAAACTACGACAAAAATGCCGATTAATAATAAGGGATGTAGAAAAGCTCTTTCACGCTCAGTGTTAATCCATGAAATTAATTCGGTCATTCTTATTGGTGTGTCGAAAGGTGAAGCTGTTTCAAACACAATTCCAATCTGTGTTCCATTTTCATCAAAAGCGGCCACATTATTGGGGTGAGTTTTGTAATTGCCTCTGTGCCATAAATCCTTTTCACTGTGATGCAATAAAATTTGATGTAATTGTTTGATGTGGTTTTCGCTGAACGGAATTTCGTCCCAAGAATTAAAAACCAGATCCATCAGTTCGGCATAACCGGCGACTTCCTGTTCATCGCGTGTTTCGAATGAGCGAATGGCAATATTGGAAAGTAATTTTTCTACTTCTCTATCGCTAAGCTTGCTGCCTTCAATGCGTGTGGATGAGCCGATACTTTCAATGGTTGCTACCCGGCGCAAGGAGATCAATCTTTCGGGCGCCAGCCTGCCCAGCGCACGCCAAGCGCCTTTGAATTCGTCAATTCTAGCGATTATGCCCAGAATGTCGGGCGTGATTTTGAGTTGGTTGTAGTCAATCATGCTACCAAATTTACACCCATTTACACCCAATATAAATAGTTTTTAGGCGTGATTAGTTAAAAATGGGTGTAAATGGGTGTTTAATTGGTGAGTTTTGATGAGATCAAGCAGCCTGATGTGGCTGCTTGTCTGTCAAAAACTAAAACTGATAGTGCGCACCGATTGAGAAGGTCTTGAGGGTTACGTCTAACTCGTCAAGATAGAAATCGTAGTAGTCGTAATCATCTTCTTCGATGGTGCCTGATACATAATCGTACATGGCGCGTAATTTCAAATGGTTGGTGATGCTCCATTCAACACCAGCGGTGTAGCTGGTGACTTGATCGGTCCAGCTTTGGCGCCTGTCGTAGTAGTCATACCAATCGTCATCGTAATAATCATAATAGCGACGAGAATATTCTTCTGTGTAAGCTAACTGGGTTAAACCGATTTTTGCAAAAAAACTAAATTGCGGTGAAATCGGGATGGTCACTTTAGGGGCAATCGAAATACTACTGAAGTAAGCATCTCTTACGCCCGATTCGTTGTCTGACACATCACCCGACAGGAAAAAACTGGCTTCAATTCCAAACCACTGATTGAAATTGTAACCACCGTAAACTTGATGCCCGAAAGTGTCTTCACTGAATGAGAAATCATCCACTTCAAATTCGCTTTTGTTGGCGCCCAGTGCACCGCCAATATACCAACCGGTATGATCTGTACCGGGATTGGTTTCAGCGAAACTGTTGATACTCGCCAATAAACAGCAGGACATTAATAGTCGTTTGGTTAAATACATATACATCTCCTTGGGCTTCATTGATTTGAAAATTGCATAATCATATATCCTGAACCTCGGCCATTGCCCGTTCCACTCACGCTGTGGTGCCAGTAACCGCCAATCTCGTTTGTATCAAGATTGATCCAGTTTATATGAAATTCCAGTTTTGCTGTCATGACCCCCATTACCATCCAGCTACAAATATGGGGCTTGAGTGTCAGCGATAAATGATCGGGACTGTTTGTAAGCAATGCATCAGCTGTTTTGCAAACAACGGGTGTTCCCCAAAATTTCAATGGCATATCTGCTTGCATAGACAGTTGTTGGTCGATTCGTTTTACTTCACTAAAGTGCAATGAGTTGGCACAACCATTCCCCGGCAGTATTCCGCCCAAAACAAAATGACAAACCTTGGGTTTTGTACATAGATGGCGGTTGGCGTCTGCGCTGCAAATAGTGGCTTTCCCTGAATTGGTTTGTAACAAAGTTTGCAGTTGATCAAGCGTTTTTGTCGGTGATTGCGATGAGCATTTGCTCTGTTCACAAATTGTCAGACCAGTAACCTTTGACGGTGTGGGTGAATGGGCGCAGCTAATTAAATTGAAGCTGATAAAAAGTAACAAGAGTATTTTCTTCATGGGGATCCCTGTGGTGTCGAAAAATCAGCTGCATCCTGAGTGATTGAGGTAATTAAAGCGTCCAATATTTTAAGATTGGACTCAAAACCAAGGGTTTATTGACAAAAATCATGGATTAAATGGATTTACGATATTCGGATGGTGTTTTGCCTGTGTGTTTTTTGAAGGTCGCATTAAAACTGGATTTGGATGAAAATCCACAGTCCATCGCTATTTCCAACAGTGTAGGTTCTTTGTTTGTCAGTTCGGCACAAACAGCATTGACTCTGTATTGATTCAGATAATCGTTAAATGACACGCCGAGATGATCATTAAGTACTTGGGAAATGTGATGACTTGAAATACCTGTGTCATTTGCCAATTGTATTAGTGTGAGGTTGGCCGCCCGCCAAGGTTCTTTGGTGCGCATGTAAGCTTCCAGTTCCTGCCAAATGCTTTCGCGTAATTCATCCGGTAGACGATTTTCACCATACTTGGGTGTTGGTTCTTTAAATGTGTAATTGCCTTCAATAAAAATATTCGGTTGACGCAAACTAAAATAGCCCAAGCTATAAATTACTAATCCAACCAGTAAATAAATAATGCGGGTGGTGATTATCAGCGTCTCTTGCGGGATCAATATCGACAGCCATACCACTAACCAAATAATCATATTCAGCTTCAGCATAAAATTTAACCATGACAAGGATTTATGTTGTGCCATGGGGTGTTGTTGCAATAATCGATACGACAAGATTGCATAAGTCGAAGAGATTATTGGCAGTAACAGCGAAAAAATTTGTATCTGCCAATGAATTTGGCCTGCGAGTGCTTGTTCTATTAGTTGGAGTTTTTCATGATCCTGCAAAAACATTAGCGGTATTTGCAGAATCAACCCAATCAAAAAGAATACAAAATGCAGGCTGTCTTTTTTGCGCAAGGGTTGATCAGTCAAAAAACTGCGAACATACAAAAAAAGAAATCCGCCGTAAGTCAAAGGTAGCAGGTTAAGCACCAAAATAAATTGCGGATATGTCCGGTAGTAAGCTTCCAGATAATAAATTTGTTGTAAGATCGGAAGAGCACACGTCTGAACTC
>CAMLRJ010000234.1 GCA_946482345.1 uncultured Cellvibrio sp. | reverse complement strand
TCAAAGCTGGATTGGTGAAGGTTCACAAAAAATCATTTTTATTAAAAAAATAAGTGTTAAAGGTCAGTGGTGGGAATTGGCTGGCAAAATTGTGCAGGAAAGCAACCAATGGACGGCTCGTAATTCGTATGAGAATGACCAAATTGCATTTGATCATTATGCTCAGATGGCCGCCGAATTTATTGCAGAACTCTTATCCGGAAATAAGCCCTGGTATCTTGAATCCTGGTTGCAGCAGCAACAGTTACCTGCTGAACCTGTCGCTATATTGATACATAAGTTACATGAAATTCCTTCTATATTGGATCATCTGCAGGAAATAAAATCGGAGTCCGGTACATTTTTATCCAATTTATTTTTAAGTTTACATGTGAATGATTTGCAGAAGTTGCAACAGTCTCTGGTAAGACTAAATCATGGCTTTAATTTTCCAGAGCGTATTTCACTTGATGATGAAATTCGGCAATCCATAAAATTAAATTTATCGGAATCTTCCGAGCAATGGATCAAAAAATATTTTGTTGCGGTAGTGCGGCCACAATCTTCGAAAAAAGAAATCGAGATAATTTTATCGATTATCACTTGTTTAAGTATTTGGCGATTTGCACCCCATTTATTGAATGATATTGAAGGTCTTCAAGTTTGGCATAGTCAGGTTCATCAGCTGTATAGCGCAATCTTTCACTCTATGCACGGAGATGCTGGGAGTGAAAAAAGTAAAACAAACCCCGCCCTAACCCTCCCCTTCGTAAGGGGAGGGGATAAGTTACTCCCCTTATCGGAAGGTGATGCCAGTGGTGGAGGTAACAGTCCCTCCCCCTTGCCAAGGGATAGGTTGGGAAGGGGTGAAGAACTTCCACAGTTTTTAATTCATCAAGCGGGATTATTGTTTTTAATTAATTTGTTGAAAACAAACCGATTAACCTTTTCGTTAAATTCCTGGATTACTCTTTATCAGTTATTTCAAAAAATAGCAGAAGAATTTTCATTTTCCATTGAATCATCATTACAAGAATTGCTGGTGGAAATATCGGCACTTACCGCAGATGAGTTCTATGAACAATCCGGCCATCCTAATGTTTTTGTTGCTGATATTTATGAGCAATTGCAACAAAAACTTCAGCGAATGAATCTCTGGCGTTCGGATTGGATGTTACTTGATGCGCGTGTTGAAGTGGATGGTGCTTATGTGCACGTATATCTGGATAATTCAGCCGTACGATTGGATTTACGTATGGCGGGGTTGGACGTTAATCCTGATTGGATTCCATGGTTAGGCAGAGTTATTTATTTCCATTATGGAAACTATCCTGAGCTGAAGATTTCAGGAGAAAAATCATGAATGCACAATGGCCATTTTCAATAAAAACCTTGAGTTGTGAGTTGTGGATTCTGGGTGCTATTTGTTGGTTTGGAAAAACACATGTGCCTGATTCAGTTCTGTTTAAATCGGCTAATTTTGACCAGCAACTGTCTGAGCAATTAAATTGTTCGGTCAATAATATTACTCATAAATTTTCAAAAGTGACTATAGAGTCCCTGGATATTCCTGTGAATATTGGCAAGGCATTACACGGGTTATCGATCACCAGTCAGGATTTGTTTTTATTGTTTTTATGTGCAGAAATTGAAAACAATTACTGGTTAAATTTAGCTATACAGGAATTACAAGGGCCACAGGACAATCCTTATCCGAAAGTTCATTTAATATGTGAATTATTGTCGGTATTGTTTATTGTTAGATTAAATCCAACAGATATCTGCCAGCATTTTTTTGTTCGTGAAGAATTATTATTGATTGAGTCGAATGGCCCGCTTGCTTTGGCATCGGTGCAAGTGAATAAAGATATATGGCTGGAATTGCTGGAGCCAAAATCAGATCAGCAGCTTGTTCGCCGAATCGTCACTGGTGCAATACTGGAATCTGATTTCCATTCTATTTATATCCAACCATTGCACAATATGCAAAAGCATAAAACAGCGCTGGATTTTTTTTCTTTGGAGTTTAGATTAAGAAAAATAATCCGATTGGATCTATATGCGCCTGTTCAACAAGCCATGGCGTTTGCTTGCCAGATAGCAGAAATGTTGGATTTATGTCCTGTAATACCTGATCCAACCTTATGCGCACAACCCAAAAAATTGTTTTGGTTTAGCCGGGCATTTGACTGGCTTCCAATTTTGTTATCGGATGAAGCGCCAATACCGGATACTATCAATGTTCGTTCAGTGGTTATCGCTACGCATAAAAAATCCAGCACATCAACTATTGTGTTAATGGATTCCAATCAGGTTGCGGAATATAAAATAATAAAAGAGGATTATGTTGAACGATTTTCTATCTGGTCAAATTGGGTGGGCACTGATTTGGCTGATAAACTGGCAAAACGCTGGTTGATGAGCTCATCGATAATTCCTATCATTATGAAACAGGTTAATCTATCTCGACGACTGCATAATGAATCATTGGAAGATGCAATACTGCAAGCAAGATTGGATCTTGCACCTGAGTCCCTGTCTGATCTTGCAATTCATCTGCCACAAAAAATTCATCATAAATCGGTGGTTTTTCCGAAATTAATTGATGAAGAATTAAATAGATTATTGCAGCGTTGCCGTGATCGCAATGACATTTTTACTGGATTGGGTTATTCAACAGCCGCCAATCAGCACAATGGCGTTAAAGCTTTGTTTTCCGGCGAAAGTGGTACGGGTAAAACATTGGCGGCATCCTATATTGCATCGCAATTGGGCATTCCGATTTATCGAATGGATTTGGGATCTGTGTTGAATAAATACATAGGCGAAACAGAAAAAAATATTACCCGGGTTATGGATGAAGCCTGTAATCAGGATTTTATTATTTTAATAGATGAAGCTGATGCACTTTTTGGAAAACGTACAGATGATATAGGTTCCGGTGGTGAACGTTTTGCCAATATGCTGACCAATTATTTGCTGTCGCGTATTGAGCAATATTCAGGGATTGTGTTACTGACAACCAATGGCATGGGACGAATTGATCAAGCATTTATGCGTCGCCTCGATATGATTATCGAATTTAATTCACCGGAACTGGAAGAGCGTACACGCATTTGGCAATCGCATTTGGGTAATCGTAGTCCAGGTGAGCAATACTGCCGTCAACTGGCGAGTTTATGCGATTTAACGGGTGGCTATATTCGCAATGCAGTTTTGGCAGCTGCAGCAGATTTACCTTATGCAACAGATTCTGCACTGCCTTACTCATTGTTGTTACGCACATTGGCTGCTGAATATCGTAAATCCGGCAAACCTATTCCACCCAAATTAGCAGCGCAAATTACAGCGACCTTGTGATTAAGCGGGGATCATTATGTCTGCAGTGAAACCTTTAAGTAAAAAAGCCTCATCTGATAATAATGTTCATCGCTCAAAAGTAGCTGAGGATTCTACTCAGGCATCAAAAAAAGTTGCGAAAAAATCATCTGAACAAAATACCTTACAGCCAGCGCCGTATTTACAAAAAAAATTAAGTGTTAGTACTCCGGGCGATACACATGAACAGGAAGCTGATCGTGTTGCAGATGAAGTCGTCAGTCGCTCACCAGCCAATAATTCTACGCCCTGTGAAACCGTAAACCCCGGAAATAGTCAGCCGGAAAAAACCTTGGGTAACACACAATCCCTGCAAACAAAAATTTCACGTTTACCGGATGAATCCGTAGCAAAAATGCACGATGTTGCGAGTGATGCCACAACAGAATCATCTACTCCAGAAACTGCAAATCCAGAAAATGAAAACGGTGTAAGCGATGAAGTTGAACAACAAATTGAATCCTTGAAGGGACAAGGTTCACAATTACCGGATGATGTGCGCACGGAAATGGAATCCCAATTCAGTCACGATTTTTCTTCCGTTTGTATTCACAACGATGCCGCCGCCGATGCACTTTGCAAACAATTAAGTGCGCGTGCGTTTACTGTTGGCAGCGATATATTTTTTGCGTCTGGTGAATATGCTCCAACTACTCAAGAAGGAAAAAGATTATTAGCACATGAATTGACACATGTGGTGCAGCAGGGGAGGGGAGTGACCAGACAGGTGATGAGGGAAATGGTTAATGAAAATGAATTCAATGTGACGAGAGGTGAATACGCAGGATCAAGTATAAACATTTCAACACATCGATTGGAGATTAGTAAAATCAGTTTGCCTGGATTTAAAGGAAGCAGACATAGAAATAAGTTTACAGCACCTATTCGATTATCCTCCCGAGGTAATACAGCTCAAAGGGATACATGGAAATCAGAAGTCGATGCACAGGTTAGGCAGCGTGCAACAAGTTTTATTAATGCAGGTGTAATTAATGATACAGGAGAAAGATTTTTCTATGGTCATCGAAATGCAGCATTTGTTTTATTCGGAAATGAAGAAACATTAATTGAGCACTTTAAAATTCCTTTTTGGGATGGAAGAGCTGAAGGTGCTACATATCAAGTCGATCATATTGTGGAAAGGCAACTTGGTGGTGTTGATACAATCGACAATTATGAACTTTTGGAGGCTTCAGCCAATATGAGTTCAGGTTCCAGAATTCATAATCAAATAGACGATAGAATCCGTGGTGCGATAGATGCACTAAGAGAAGAAAATACAGGCAATACTAATATTCCTCGTTCAAGCCGACTCGAATATATTAAAAATAATTATCAAAATGATACTAACTCTGCACAGCAAGGAATTATTTTTAAAGAGGTAGATTTTAATCTAGGAAATATTGCAGGAAATCCATCTCAATACTGGTCTTTAGACTCAATAAAAACAGGCGGTCAATTCGAACCATTGCGTCCAATGGATAGGAACAGGTTAGAAAGATTAGGTCGGAGTGGTCCATTACGTATATATGCTTCACCTTCTGGTGGAGAGCAAATGCCTACATTGCCAGCACCTCGTTCTCTATGGGTGCCTCGAGTGAGATTTATGGAGTGGACTCCCTCCACTGATCCATCCAGTCAGGACGCAGGGATTGTTAGTGTTGATGTATTCAAGTCATCTAGATCTACAAATGTGCAATTAACAGTTGCTTCGGAATATGCTGATTATCTGGAAGAATGGCCGGTACGAAAAATTGATGGAATTAACGGTGGGTATATTGTTCCCGATGATGGGTCTGGGAGTGGCTTGGGATTAACAAGAGGTGCAACTCAAAGTTTACGTTTGCCTGGAATGAGTCCAATAGAAATGGAGCCTATGCAGTTTGGTGCAAATGGATTTAGAGGAAATGGAAGAGTTTTGCCCACGGTTCCTCTGATAGGAGATGCCGATGTAAGAATTCTTGTAATGGGGGATCAGGTACAACTTAGGAAAACTTTCGATTTTGGTGAATTGGCAGTTCCTCCTCCTTTCGAAATTTCAAATGCAAGTCTTACAGCATTTTATAGCGATTTAAATGGGCTTGGCTTGGAAGGTAGAATTGATTTTGGAATCACCAGAGTTGGGGAGGGATTTTTAGCTGCTGAAGTTTCTACTCGAGGTGGTTTTGCATTATCTGGTGAATTTAATTTCGATGATCGAATTTTTGGTGAAGGCACAAATGCTCAAGTTCGAATGGGCTATCGAGATGAGCAATGGAGTATGGGCGGAACCATTACAATA
Organism: uncultured Cellvibrio sp.; assembly: GCA_946482345.1. The sequence continues at coordinate 331 of CAMLRJ010000234.1, read as the reverse complement.
CCCGAAGGAAAAGTACCTGGTATTCAAACAGCAACCATTAATGTTGATTATTCACAAGAATCAGGTTTTCACGCAGAAGGTACTGCAACACTCAATGTCCCCGGTGTAGAAAGCGGTACCATCGAAATCACAAATAACGATGAAGAAGGTTTTGTCATCGGCGGTTCATTTAATCTCTCTCAAGGCCGAGGCATTCGCGGTGGACAAATAAGTGCACGCGTACAAGAAAAACCGGATGGTTCCGGTTATGCGGTTTCGGCACACGGTGAAGCGCAGCCGGATATTCCAGGAATTAATTCCAATTTAATTGTGGATTACAACGATGGTGCTT